>NZ_ASZT02000014.1:0-60806 GCF_001006065.1 Sphingobacterium sp. IITKGP-BTPF85 | reverse complement strand
AAAAATCGTATTCATCCTGGACTTGACCACAAACAGTTGGCAACATGGAACGCGTTAATGCTAAAGGGGCTGATTGATTCATACCGCATCTTTGATAAAAAGGAATACTTAGAGCTGGCTTTACTGAATGCTGAATTTCTGAAGAGTGAATTGATTGCCGGCGATTTCAGTATCTTACATCAGCCACAAGATTCGAACCGCAGTATCCCCGGTTTTTAGATGATTACGCTTTTACGATCACTGCATTTACAGCACTTTATGAAGCTACATTTGAGGAAAAATGGTTACAAACAGCAACCTCATTACTCGATAAAACAATCGAATTATTTTACAACCGTAACGAAAAAACGTTCTACTACAGCGCATCGAACGCAGAAAAATTAATTGCCCGAAAAAGTGAAGTCATGGATAATGTCATTCCGTCATCTACATCAGCAATTTGTCATCAATTAAAAAAAATAGGCCTTCTAACTGACAATGAGGAGTATACAGCAATTTCAGATCAGTTATTTGCCAATGTATTCCCACAAATCAAGACATATGGTTCTGCATATTCAAATTGGGCAATATTATTGTTAGAAGAATTGTATGGTTGCAATGAGATTGCGCTAACTGGAGAAGATGCACATGCATTTCGTAAGGAGCTAGATCATTATTACATTCCGAATAAAATTGTATTGGGTGGAACAAAAAGCAGTCTGCCATTGTTATTAAATAGACAGGGTTTAAATTCAAAAGCATACCTTTGTCGAAATAAAACATGCAGTCTGCCACAGAATACAATTGCAGAACTTATAAAAATAATAGAATAATAACGGGGGATATCCCAAAAATCAAAACAAATGGCAATAGTAACTAATGACGTAGTAGCGTTAACTTACAAACTTCACACAATCGAAAACGGCGAAAAAGTATTCGTAGAAGAAACAACAACAGAAAATCCTTTAGACTTCTTATATGGTGTAGGCATGATGCTTCCTAAATTTGAAGAAAACATCGCTGGCTTAAATGTTGGTGACACTACTGCATTTGAATTATCTGCAGAAGATGCTTATGGCGAAAAAGACGAGCGTGCTGTTGCCCAATTACCAGCAGATATGTTTAAAGAAACTGGTTTACCTCCAGTAGGTGAGGTTATCCCTTTACAAGATAACCAAGGAAACCAATTTCGTGCAGTAGTTGTAGAAGTAACTCCTGAAGTTGTAGTTGCTGACTTAAACCACCCAATGGCTGGTAAATCATTACATTTCGAAATCGAAATTTTAAATGTACGTCCTGCAACTGAAGAAGAGTTATCTCATGGTCACTCTCACGGTGTAGATGGTACTCAAGGTCACTAATTCTGACCAAAATATTTATAAGAGACGGATGTTGGTTCAAACCAGCATCCGTTTTTATTTGTAGTAATTATAACGTATAGTCTAATTTCAGAAAGGAGCTAACAGTTCTGACTGTTGGTTAATAACTTCAGCTAGAAGAGAAAGGGCAATTTTTCATCGATTTCGCGCTATGGCGGCTTCATTTCGTCGCCAGTATATGACATTTCCGCACGTGGCGGAATCGTATTGACCACTGTATGTTTCATTTCCCCACGTGGCAGAATCGTTTTGTCCTATGACTGCATCATTTCACAGGTTATAGAATCTTGTCGTAGGTTGCATGCATCATTTCCCCACGTGACAAAATCCTGTCGTCGCTATCCCTGCCATTTCCTTACGTGGCAAACTCGTTTCGCCACCTGTCTATTTCATTTCCCCACGTGGCGGAATCATTTTATCCTTTGTTGAAAGCCTCCCGCCATAGTGCGAAACCACGCTCCCGTTTTGCAATAAGACTACAATGAAGCATGGCCCATAGCCTCCATCGCGTATTCTCAATCATGGCTACCGCAAATACTACACATCCTTCTTATTCATTTCAAAGTAGTCTGACTCTTAATTGTCACCAAACCATAAAATGGTCATGAAAGTTACTTTGTCCATATTCTTGACTTGAAATGATCGAGACCCCAAGGACAAAATGAAAGAAGAATTACGGAAAACATCTTCCTATCTGTGGCCTAACTGCACCCAATCGCCCAACTCACAAACCTATAACTTTTGAGCTTAAAAAACTTTAGCTAAATCCTATTTTTTACGAATTGTCTTTATAATCATATTGTTGTAACTTTCATATTCACAACCTACAATTATGAATCATTGTCTTAAACCTTTGTCGCCCGTAACATCTCTCTCTTCCCTGGTGCTCCCGGTGCTTTTTCGATCGTAAATCCTAGTGCTTTCATGCTTCTTTTGAGATTGCCGGTAATAGCATAGGTAACAAATACACCTCCTGGTTTTATAAATTTTGCAACATGTGCCAAAGCCTCATCTGACCACATTTCGGGTTGATGAATAGCGGCAAAAGCATCAAAGTATACCAAATCAAAAGTTTTATCTGAACTAAAATCCATCAATAAAGTATGATCGATATGTAAATTTGTATTTGAATCAATCTCTGTTGTTTCATTTAGAGCTTGGTTATAACCTGTTATATAATTATTCCAGTTTTCTTCAGAAACGAATGCATCATAGCCAATTTGCTGAATAACTTCCAGAGACAATGGATAACCTTCTATACCTACATAATCTATCGTGATTCCCTTACCAGCTGTATAAGCAAGCGTCTGCGTAAAGTTTAAGCCTGTTCCAAAACCGACTTCTAAAATAGCGATATCCTTTAAGGAATGTTTCTGAATGTAATAATCAAGTCCTGTCTGAATAAAAACATGTTTACTTTCCTGAACTGCTCCATGTTTGGAGTGGTAGCACTCTCCTATTTGTTCATTAAACAATGTTTTTGAACCATCCCCTGTTGTTACAAATTCCATTTCACGCATATATAACAAAAATAGAATAAAAAGAACTTAATTGCTATGGATATCCATATAATCAGTCTTTATATTTCATTGAGATTATTAAACGTAAAAAACAATACCTCATAAAATTGTTTGTTCGTAACAAGAAAATTTAAAAACCTTTCATTAAAAATGAATAATTATTTATATATTAACATCTTGTAAACAAAATGATTATGAAAAATTACATCCAACAGTCACTAAGTTATGTGAGCATATGCTTATTGTTTGGATATACGCAATGCAGTGTGGCTCAACAGAAATATTTTAATGATGTGACGTTAACAAATATTCCACAAGATACAAAAGCGCATGCTTTGGATGTAATCCTTATCGATGTTGATGCTGATGGAGATCTTGATCTTGTACTTGCTCTAGAATCTGAACCCAACAGATTATACCTTAATGATGGAAGTGGTAAGTTTTCTTGGAAGAAAGGTGTTTTTGCTGAAAAACCGCATGACACCGAGCATGTAAGGGCGGTAGATTTTAATAAAGATGGTTTTATAGACCTTATTTTTGTGGCTGAGGATGATCAGAACCATGAGTATTATCTAGGTAAAGGTGATGGCACATTTATCGATGTATCCGATCGGCTATTAGGCAAAAGCGAAGCTAACGGCCTAGACATAGCAGATGTCAACGGAGATGGTCTTATGGATATTGTTATCGGTAATTCGGGTAAATCACCACAAAATTTTTTATGGATAAATGATGCTAAACGACCTGGTTATTTTTTAGACCATACTTCAATTTCACTTCCACAGGTTGAAGATCAAACTCAATCCATCAAATTTGCAGATTTGGATGCTGATGGTCACATGGATATGATTATTGGTAACGAAACTCCGCCAAATCGCTTATTATTTAATGATGGGAAAGGAAATTTCATAGAACATACCGCAGGATTACCGCTCATGGTCCCCTTACACACCCGCGAGGTGATTGTATTTGATGCAAATGACGATGGGAAACCCGATATACTTTTCGCCAATCTAACAAGTAATGGTGGCGCAAAAGATAAAGATCCCAGAGCCCGATTGTTTATAAATCAGGCGACCGTCGTTTTGTAGATGAAACAGAATCTAGAATGCCAGAACAAACATTTTCTACGTATGCTGCTACTGCAATTGATTTTGATCATGACGGACACTTAGACATTATACTGAGTGCGATCAAGATTCCTCCTTTTGAAGAGATGCAAGTGCAAGCTTTAAGAAACGATGGAAAGGGTCACTTTTCTTTTGTTACTGACAAAACAATCCCTGAGATTACACGTGGTAGAAGCTGGGGTATTGCAGTTGGCGATGTCAACGCTGATGGGATAGCTGATATGGTGATCGGCGGATGGGGCTCTCAGGTTCGTCTGTTATTGGGTCAAAAATAAATTTTAACAAATAGGCTGGGAAAGTCCCAGCCTAAACATTCATTTATAAAACAATAGTACTTTATTGTGCTAATATCTTATTCTTCTTTACATCATCATAAATGACGCTCGTCTTATTTCCTTCAATAAGTAATCCACGACTTTTGCCTCCTAATCTATTTGCTTCATTATTCACATTTACAGCAACAACGCGACCTTTATAAAAAGAGGTAACTTCTGGAAAAATTGTATGTCCAAGATATATTCTTTTTGCACTGTAAATCTGCAGTATTTTTTCTAAATCTGTTTCGTTTAAAGGCTCATACTTTTCTTCTTGACGAACCATGCCGCGATACCACAAAGGTCCTTCACTACCAAATAGAAAAGTACCTGCACGCGACTTATGTCTCTCTTCTTTGGTTTGAAACAAATAGAAACGAACAGAATCATTTACTGCAGGTATTGTCCATTGTGGATCTAGCATGGTATGACTAAGTCCTGCATGTACAAAAAGATGATCTCCTATCTTCTCCATCGTATTTTTACTTTGTAGCCATTTTCCTAATTCAGTATCTAATGACCAGAAATCACGATAATCTTTTCCAATAGCGTCAGCAAGTACCTTATACTTATCTTGGGCATATTTATAATTACCCCGTAAGATCATTTCTTCATGATTACCCAAAAGAAAATGCACCTTACCGCCAGCTTTTTCGGCTTCATTTTCCAATTTATAGATTAACCAAAAGATGGGTAATACGTCTTTACCGCGATCAAATACATCTCCGATAATGACAAGGTTATTTTTTCCAAAAGTCCATTGATAATTACTTCCTATTACTTTCTGCGCTTTTAGAATAGCATAAAAAGATTGAAAATCGCCGTGAGGGTCTGACAAAACAAGGATCTTACTACTTTTTGGAGAATTCCAGCTAGGTGTCTTAACCGGGTGTCGCTTTATTTCAAACTGATGTTCACCATCTTCTGTCACTACTTTAAATGATGATTTAACCGGTACTTCACTTCGAATCTCACCATTCTCGACACGCACTAGCTTCGTTCCTCCATTTTCATAAAAGAAATAGGGACCATCGTTATTTCCCAATGTTGTTTGACTATGTGTATCGGCAATCTGAAAAAGAACAAATACAGCTGTCAAAGCACAAGTTATACTGATCCTAGAAGGACCAGTATAATTGACTTTAAGATATTGTTGAATGCAGTTATACATCATAATATAGTTTAATATCCGTCGTTTGAACGATGTTTTTATTCGCATCAATCTCAATTCGTGGAATAGCCATCAATGTTTTGAAAAAAGTACGATCAAAAGATTTAGTTTCAGGTCTTAAAGATGGCGAAACATGAGCACTACCTTTACGCTCTATACGCATATTGTTGCGTAATGCATCAAATAGTCGATGTCCCTCACCTACAAGTTCACGACGGCGCTCTTCCATAACTCGTTCTAAAGTCACAACACCAGTAACAGATTTTGCAGGATTTGCACGCGAAACTATTGCATTTAGGTATTTCAACGCATTACTATTGTCGTTTAGTTTAACGGCAGCTTCAGCTGCAATTAAATATCCCTCCGAAAGACGAAGGACAGGAACATCTGCAAATTCAGGATTTTCACCATCAGAAGTATTTCCAGGATATTTGTTCAAATAATAATAGTCAACCTGTTTACTGGTATATTTTGTAATGACCTTATGACGGACATCATTGGAGTCATCTTTGATTAACTTCATATAATCGTCCGATAAAATAATGTCATTATATCCATTTCTCCACAATAGGTACCCTATTCCTTCTTTTCCAGGACCGTTTTCAGTCTTTACAATAGATAGCTGAAACAAAACTTCATTTGTAAAATCCTTTGACCAAACAGAAGCGTATTCACTATTTGTCCATAACAGATATTGACCTTTAGTCGAGCTCTGGGTTGTTTGCGCTTCTTTGATCAATTGCATCGCGACAGTTAAAGCTTTGGAATTTTCGCCCATATAAAGATAAGCTCTTGCTAATAGTTGCTGTGCACCAAATTTATTAAGTTTGCCATTTTTTTCGCAGTACTCAATAATATTACAGCATTTTCCAAATCATCTACAATCTGTGTATAGACTTCTTTTACTGAATTACGTGCAGGTTTATTAGTTGAATTATGTTTTTCTATTTCAATCGGTACCCCTAGTGAGGCCCCGTTGTTTTTTGTATAAGGATCTCCAAACACTTTAACCAGATCAAAATGTGCCAACGCGCGAAGTGTTAATGCCTGTCCTTTTATGTCATTGAGTTCATCGGTCAATTGTTCTTTCTCAACTCCATTAACGAAGGCCAAAACACCATTCGCATTTCTTAAAACACGATAAGGCTGATACCACAGTGATGAAGGAGTATTGTCCTTGTTAAAATCAAAAAGATAATATTTTGCAGCACGTTTTGTGTCACCGTTCGACAACATATCTTCTCCAGTTACATCGCCATAATAGGTCATACGAGCTCCATAATATTCATAACCACGTAGAATATCATAAATGCCATTTAAAGCATATTGAGCTTCTCGGGCAGATTTAATTGCTTCAGAACTTTCTGTAGAAGTACTTGGCTGGGATTTCTCCAACCATTGGTCCCCACATCCAACTAACAAAGTACAAGATATCAGAACCGTTGATAATATAAGTTTCATAGTCTTTTTTTAGAATTTAATATCCAAACCAAAAGTAACCGTCTTCAGTTTTGGGGATTCAAAATATACTGTACCATTTACAGGTACCTCAGGATCATAATTATTATAAGCCGCAAAAGTCAAAAGATTGACTCCTGAACAATATGCTCTGATATTACTCACTTTAAGACGACGTGCAATGTGTTTCGGAAGAGATACTCCGAAAGTCAAGTTTTTCAATCGGATATGATCTGTTGAATGAACACGACGTGTATTGGCTACACTGCTCATATCGTAAGTATTTCCAACCATAAACATCTCGATATCGGTATCATCACCTGGCTTTTGCCATCTGCGTTCATAATATTGCGGAATATTATCATAACCCGTTTTTCCAGCAAGCTCTGTTTTACTAGCACCGCTATCGTATGAATAACCACCCAGAGAATATGTCCATGTAAAGTTTAGATCAAAAATCTTATAACGAAGGGTATTAGTAAAACCACCGATCAACTTAGGATCAACACTTTTATAAAGAATTCTGTTTGCTTTGGTATAATCTTCTGTGATATCTCTTGAATCTAGATTAGCTGGATCATTGATGTAATATTGTGGAACACCCGTTTCCTTACTTATCCCCGCAAATTCGATCAGATAATAGCTATACCATGGTTGGCCGACACGGTGAATCAATGTACCGTCCCTTAACTCAGAACTTCCATCAGCTAATGATACGGTCTTATTTCTGTTCATTCCAAAATTTAGATTTGAAGTCCATTTAAATTCAGAATCTCTTAAAATATCTGCATTCAAATCAACTTCTATTCCTGAGTTACGAAGTGCTCCAATATTGGTTAGATAAGCAGAAAAACCTGTTGTATAGGAAGTAGGCATATCGTTCAATAGATCTGACGACTGGCGTCTGTACCATTCGAAGGTAGCTCCCAGACGATCAAAAAGACGAAGATCTAATCCAATATTTAGATTATTTTGTTTCTCCCATTGTAAAGCCGGATTTCCAATCTGAGTTTCTCTTATACCAGGATTATTAAGATAAGGAAAACCAAAACCGGTCAAATCCATATAAGTATAATACGTATTGGGTAGAGTACCATTAGTACCATATGACACCCGAATCTTACCGTCAGTTACAACGTCGCCTACTGATTCCATAAAGTTTTCTTTTGAAAACTTCCATGCTCCTGATAAGGACCAGAATTTTCCCCAACGACTATCACGATGAATACGAGAGCTACCATCCATACGAACGCTACCACCAAAGAAATATTTATCATCATAATTATAGTTTGCTCTGGAAAGGTAAGACAACAAACGCCATTCTGAATTGGAACCAGAAAGATCTGTAATTACAGAACCATTTGAAAGAACAACTTTATCTACTGAAGGAAAATTATCTTTTGCACCATCAATTCCATCTTTGCGAAATTTATTAACCTCATATCCGCCCAATATATCCAAATGATGTTTGTTAGCAAAAGTCTTATTATAAGTTAAACTATTCCGCCATACGATCTGATTATAATCTGTAAAACTTGTAGTTAAAGAACCATTTGTTTTCTCACCGTCTGATGTACGTGGATCTGACCAAGAATTATATTTGGTATTGGTATGGTCTAAACTAAAAGTTGTATTAAAGACTAAACCATCAAAGAACTTATAATTGGCAAATACGGTATTAAAAGAACGATCACCCTGCTCTCTTCGGTAATTATACAAAGAAGTTGCTTTAGGATTACGCGGTCCATTAGAAAAGAAATCTGTGAAAAATGAACCATCTTCATTGTACACCGGCTCCGAAGCTGTAATCTTATGACGAGTTGAATAGATCGGTGAAGTATAAGCTCCTCCTTCTGAATTCACATCTTGAGCAATGTTTGAGTATAGAATATTAGCTCCAAGTTCTATTTTATCGCTCATTTTATATTTAACATTCAAACGGCCAGTTATACGCTCAAAACCAGATTGATAAGACAAACCTGTTTGATTGACATACCCCATCGATGTGTAGTAAGAGAGCTTACCATCACCTCCTGAAGCAGAAAGATCTGCATTTCTAAAAGGAGAATTTTGGCGAAACAATTCTTTCTTCCAATCTGTCCAACCACTCCAAGGTTTAGGTGCATACTTATCGATGTTCGCTTGTGCATATTCTTCTATTAAGTTATCATCGATCACCTTATCAATATAACGAGCGCGGTTTCGAAGTCCTTCCAAAAGCATCTCGCGTCGTTGGGGACCATCCATGACCTCACGGAAATCTGTTGCTTGACTTGAAAGACCATAAGCACCCTTAAATGAGAATACTGGCTTTCCAGCTTTTCCAGACTTTGTGGTAATCAAAATTACTCCACCAGCAGCACGTGATCCATAAAGTGAAGCTGCTGCGGCATCTTTAATTACTGTAATCTGCTCAATATCGGCATTACTCAAAGTAGACATGACATCCAATCCAGCATTATTTGAACTACTTGATGAAATATCATTAGACATTACCGGAACACCGTCGATGACAAATAAAGGTTTGCTAGAAGCATTAATAGATCCCATTCCTCTAATACGGATATCAGTCGCACCACCTGGCTGACCGGAAAGTGAATTAACTTGCACCCCAGGCGCATTTCCCTGAAGCATTGTCGAAAAATCGACAGCAGGCACGTCGGACATGCGCTCAGTACGGATTGTTGAAGCAGATCCAGTATAATCTGATTTCTTAAACGTACCATACCCCGTTACAACAACCTCTTCTAAATTTGCTTGACTAAACTGCAGGCTCACATTTACGGTCTCAGAAACAACTTCTACTTCTTTTCTTTCATAACCTAAAAAGTTAAACTGTAAGATAGATCCTCGTGATGCTACAATCGAAAAATTGCCATTTTGGTCTGTTCCTACAGTATTTTTTGTTCCTTTAATCGAAACACTGACACCAGAAAGCACCTGTCCACTTTGGTCTGTTACTTGTCCATGTACCGATTTTTGTTCGCTTAAGATTGTGATTTTGGAATTCTTAATAGTTTGTTGGTTATCAAAATCAGGTTTACCCGATTTAACGACGATAGACTTTCCATCTTTAATATAAGTCAGTCCACGTGGAGTTAGCAACTCGGAAAGGGCACGGTCTAACGTTACATTATCAAAATCTACACTTACAGAAGGCGTATTGTTGATAATTTCCGATTTACAAAGAACTGTATATCCAGTCTGCTTTTTTATTTCACGGAATACGTCAACAATAGCACTATTCTTCTTCTTAATACGTACCGTTTGAGCAAAACTTCCTGCATGAAGCTGTCCCACGGTAAACAAAAGAAGCATAATAATCATTTTCATAATAATGAGGTATTTATACTTTTTCATTACATTTGGTTGGTTTTGTTAGTTTAATAAATAGTTAGCAAGTATTTTTTAATTTTCGAACCAATTGCTGGGGAAGTACCACCTTCCTCAGCTACTTAAGATTACGAAATATTAGATTCTGAGTGTAATCATTATTTCATAAGCTTTACCCTCCTCCCTTCGATTTGAATTTTAATTTTATCGTCAGTCATTTTTATAATTTTTAACACTTTATCAAAAGTATCAAGTCGGGAAACGGATCCCCATAGCGTAATTTTTGAAAGACTAGGGTCTATATCGATATCTATATCATACCATCTTGCTACCTGTGTCAGCACTGTACCTAGAGGTTCATTATTAAACATAAACTCATCATTTGTCCAAGAGATACTTTCATCTATAGAGACTTGTTGCACACGAAGGTTTTCTCCATTGACCACTGCCTGTTCGCCTGGTGCAAGTACTTTCTCTTCTCCAGTGGGAACAGAAACTTTAACTTTACCTTCTTTTAAAGAAACTTTGGATTCTTTCTCATTTGGATAAGAATAGACATTGAAATGAGTTCCTAACACTTCTATTTTTTCCTTTGCAGTAATAACAATAAATGGTCTACCTTGCGATTTCGCTACTTCAAAGAAGGCTTCACCGTCTAATTCCACTAAACGTTGCTGTTCTGTAAATTTATCTGGGTATTTTAGACTTGTAGATGCATTTAGCCATACTTTTGTACCATCCGACAACTGAATCTCATATTGCCCTCCCCGCGGTTGATAAGGTCATCATCTGTCTTTTATCCGTCGAGCTACCTAAGGCTACGGAACCATCATTATAGGTGATACTACTGCCTATAACTATTCCATTATGGCTTTGATCTAATCCTAAACTGCTCCCGTCAGAAAAATGAAGTGTTGCTTTGTTTCCACCAGGGTGCAGGTTTTCTGCTAATTTTGTAACATCAATATTGTTATTGTGATCTTTACTTTTGATGGTCCAAATACCAAATATTGCTAATCCAATGAAACAAGCAGCAGCTATATACCATAGTGGTAACTTTTTATAACTTGTCGTTTTCTTTAAAGATGGTTTCTCAATTTTTGTCATGATATTAGAGAGTACTCGAGATTCTCTTTTTTCGATATCTTTGACGTGCACACTATAATATTCTAGTTCTTGACGCAAATGATCAGCATTTTCCAACTTTTCTACCATGATTCGTAAATCTGGATATTGTTGAAAAAGCATCCGAAGCTCTCTATCTGTAGTTGGATGAATATTCCCTTTCAAATATTCTTGCAATAGGATTAAGGTGTTGTCTATATGATGCTTCGTGTTTGCCATTATTCATTTTGATAATAGAAACACGAGTTACTTAACAATCTTACAGCATATTTGAGAAAAAAACCTAAATATCTAAGAATGAGTTAAATAAAATATATATTTACTTTTGGCCAACAAAAGATAAAAAAGCAAAAAGTGCTAATGTATTTTTTGTCTTTAACAGGTGTCTAATTGTGTTAATTGCCCGAGAACGGTTAGTGTATACGGCGGAAGGACTCATTGCCAGTTCTTCTGCAATTTCCTCAACGGTCTTATCTTCTAGGAAAGTTAAATTAAAAACTTCTTTTTGTTTTTCAGGTAATTTTTCTACTTCTGTAAAAATAGCATGAACAAGTTCGGCATGAATCAAATTTGAAAAAGCATCCTTGTCATCAACTAAAAGATCTTCATAGTCTGATAAAGATTCATGAATACCTTTCGAACGTTTTGCCCGGATCGTGTTAAGACTTGCATTTTTTGCTGAGATATAAACAAATGCACGTAAATTTTCCATAGTAGGGAAATCCATCCTACGATTCCATACCTTAACAAATACGTCAGCTACGATCTCCTCCGCAACATCTGCTTCCTTGATATACTTCAGTATAAAAAAGAATAATTGCTTATAAAATCGATGATAGATGATAACAAATCCCGTTTGATCGTCTCCTTTCAAACTGTCTATCAATTGTGAATCTGTCATAAGGCAGTGTGAAATTAGATTATTTTTATCAACAAAAACGAAAAGGCATCTTTTTAAAGTGATACATAGGTTAGAATCACTATTTTGGACTAAAATAGAAAAGACTTTTTAGAATATCAAGTTGTTAACAATTATTTAAAACACTCATATCATACCGTTAACTGTTCAAATGCATTAAAACACCGATAAGTTGTATAAACCTCTTTACCATTTAGTCAATATTAAAATTGAAAACTGTTGATTTACTACTTACCAAAAGCTAAATCTAATTACTAGATATTCAAAATCAATGCATTACAAACTGAAAGTTTGAATTATAAATTCCGTTTACCATATATTAAATGATATATAAATAAAAAAAACTAAATTAGTATCCATAATGACATACTCAACCAATATATTTCTCCAAAATTATGGAAGCATCGTACTGCTTATTGTAGGTATCCTCGCAGGGAGTATCTTAGGAATATATTTACCTAACATAGTTCCATATATCAAGCCTATAGGTGATATTTTCTTGAACCTGTTATTTGTTGCTGTCATTCCTCTAGTTTTCTTTGCTATCTCATCATCTGTAGCTAATATTGAAGGAACAAACCAACTCGGCAAGATCATCGGGGCAATGACCGGCGTCTTTTTAATGGGTGTACTCATCTCTGCATGTGCTACGATTGCCGTCCTTTATTTCTTTCCTCTTGACGCTCCCATAGTACCAAATGGTTCAGAACTTCTGGACAATAATCCTGATGACACCTGGAGTGATAAGATGGTTCGCTTTTTAACCGTTTCAGAGTTTGGTAAACTACTATCACGAGAGAATATGCTTGCTCTTGTAATTTTCTCATTTTTAGTGGGTATCGCTACGCGAAAATCAAGTGCTGTTGCACAGCCATTCCTATCTTTCTTAAATGCTGGAAATGAAGTCATGAAAAATCTGTTGATTTTGATCATGAAAATTTCACCGATCGGTTTAGGTGCTTATTTTGCTTATCAAGTCAGTAGTTTAGGACCACAACTTTTTGGTTTCTATGCCAAACCCTTAGGGCTTTATTATTTATTTGGAACCTGTTATTTTTTTGTGGGTTTCACTGTCTTTGCATTTATTGCGAATGGCAAGTATGGAATTACCTCTTATTGGAAAAATAATATTGTTCCCACGCTGACTGCATTAGGTTCTTGCAGTAGTTTGGCAACAATGCCTGCTAACTTACTGGCTGCAAAAAAATTGGAGTTCCAGATACAATCGCTAATGTGGTCATTCCTTTGGGAACAACGCTACATAAACAAGGATCCAGTATATCTTCTATTTTTAAAATATACGTTGCATTTTTGTTAATAGGAAAAGATTTTTTTGATCCGATGACGCTCGTTATGTCACTCGGAATTACTGTTCTAGTTAGTGTGGTAGCAGGAGGAATTCCTAATGGTGGATATATTGGAGAAATGTTAATGATCTCTGTGCTGGACCTTCCAATCGAAGCCGTTCCTGCTGTAATGATTATCGGAACGCTCGTTGATCCATTAGCGACCATCTTAAATTCTACCGGAGACACTGTAGCAAGTATGCTCGTGACAAAATTTACCGGAAATAAATATCAGGTTGTTACAGCGGAGGTTTTAAAATCGTAATCCATAAAACAAGGATCCATATTGATGCGTACCATAAAGCATTTCTTTCGCTTCTCGTGATTGAAAGACATAGGATAATCCTAGGGTTGATCGACCACTTGCCAGCATAAATCCAACTTTATGGCTAGGCATGAATTTCTCAATCGTATATTGATCTCTGAATGTTTTATCATGTCCAATCCCGCCTTGAATAGTGGAGTTATAGCCGTGATAATATAAGGATGGTATATAATAGAAAAATAATTCTCGATCTGTCTCCGTACTTTGAACATGTCCCTTTGTAAATGCAGAATGATAAAATGACCGTAAGCGCCCCCATCTGATAGGCAAACCAATATTTGCATTTACATGGTTCATTCCTAATGTTCCTGAACCTACACCCGAAATTTCGAAACTTCTGCCAGATGATCTATAGAACAGCCTTTGATACTTTAATCCTAGATCAACACCAAATGCATTTGGGATCTGCCCTTCCCAGCCAGATACTTCATAAATATTGAATACCTGATGGATAATTTTTTGCACCTCCTTTCCTTTTGCAAGTGGTCCAACCTGCCCGAATTCAACTTTTAAACTTAATACCTGTTCCTGCCTATAATACTGATTCAATTCACCCGATAGGTATAGATAGGCTGCAAACGGTCTATCCCATTGTGATGATCTATTATTATACAAATTAACCCCGTTGTACATCTTTTGTCCAAGCTCAATATCCAACACACGATTTTTAACTTTCGAAGTATCTGATTTTAAACCTAATCTATAGTTTATATTGATTCCATTTGTATAATAACGATCCTGAGATGTTAATAAATAAACATCATTATCATTTTGGAGAGCAATTTCACTTTTTAAAATTTTGCTTTGCGATAAAGCAAGTTGTAAAGGCAATATACCTACGAGCAAACACACAATACGCAATACGATTATTTTCATTCGATCCAAATGATTGTAAAAATTAAGATATAAACTAAATTAAAGATATTTAATAAGATTAAATGCATGTTGTATAGAATGATTTAAACCTATTTTCAATGCATTACAAATTTATTTAGAAAGGTTATAAATAAACGATCCCGGTTGCAAATTTAGTTACTTCGCCAATCTATTCGTAATTTTGTATTCGATAAAGTGTTAAATTTTTAAAAAATGAAACCATCATGAGCTTAAATCAGCTCATTAATAAAATGAATAACTGCTCATGATAGCTTCATGGCCTTTAAAACCGAGTGTTAGCGAGCTCAATAATACAAATAGAAAGCTGACGCTCATTTATTAAACAAATTATTCTAATGAAAAAAAGTTCCATTATTCTAATCGCCCTTATTGCTGTTGCAATTGCGATGATTCTTGTAATTTACACAGATTCTAGCACCTATCAACTTTTACTGAAGCGAAAGAGAAAAAAACAGAACTCTATGTTGTAGGCGTACTTAATAAGGAAAAAGCATTGCATTATGATCCAAAAACTAATGCAAATCACTTTTCATTTTACATGTATGACAATGATAGTACAGAATGTCAAATTGTATTCAATGGTTCAAAACCTCAGGATATCGAACGATCTGAACAAATTGTATTAACAGGTAAAATGGATGGTAATGTATTTCATGCGTCAAAAATATTGATGAAATGTCCTTCGAAATATAACCAAGATAAAGTCGAGGTTACAGAAACTAACGCTACAGCATTTAATAACTAATATTCATAATCACCAAATAAATGGACGTAAACTACGTAGGCGAGAATCTATTGCCTGGAAAAATAGGTCAGTTTTTTATTGTTCTCTCATTCGGAACAGCATTACTATCTTTCATTAGTTATTATTTTGCTACAACAAATAAAGAAGAAAAATCTTGGTTAAAAATTGCCCGGATTGCTTTCTGGACAAATGCAGCCTCAATCATTGCGATTGCTGCAACGCTTTTTTTCATTATCCATACTCATTTATTTGAATACCATTACGCATGGGCACATAGCTCCAAATCATTGCCTACACATTACATCATCTCCAGTTTTTGGGAAGGTCAGGAAGGTAGTTTTTTACTCTGGATGTTCTGGCAAAGTGTATTAGGATCAGTTTTACTTTTTAAGGCTAAAGATTGGGAGGGTCCAGTAATGACCTTCATCATGTTGTGTCAAGTATTTCTAGCTTCTATGATCGTAGGTGTACAAATTTTTGGATTTCATCTAGGTAGCTCGCCTTTCATCTTACTAAGAGAGGCTATAGAGGGACCAATTTTTAACGATCCAAACTATTTATCTTTAATTCCTGATGGCAAAGGTTTAAACCCACTGTTACAAAACTATTGGATGGTTATTCACCCGCCAACGCTATTCTTAGGTTTTGCTTCTATGGTTGTTCCCTTTGCTTATGCGGCCGCGGCTTTATGGACCAAACGTTATAAAGAGTGGATTACACCTGGATTACCATGGGCACTTTTTGCTGTCATGATATTGGGTGTAGGCATAATTATGGGATCATTTTGGGCGTATGAAGCACTTAACTTTGGTGGTTTCTGGGCTTGGGATCCTGTAGAAAATGCATCTATTATTCCTTGGTTTACTTTAATTGCTGCTGTTCACGTAATGATTGCTTATAAAAACTCTGGGCATTCTTACTTTACAGCTACATTCTTGGCTTTAATCAGTTTCGTTCTTGTCATCTATGCTTCCTACTTAACAAGAAGTGGGATTCTAGGAGAAACATCTGTGCACTCATTTACTGATTTGGGGTTAAATGTTCAACTTATTGCCTTTAATGCGACCTTCTTTGTGATTATGGTTGTAGCTTTGGTTGTCCGTAAAAAACAAATGCCGACGACTCAAAAAGAGGAGGATATCTATTCAAGAGAATTTTGGTTGTTCATAGGCGCTTTGGTTCTAACTGTTGCCTGCGTTCAAATGATCTCTTCAACTTCAATTCCAGTCTTCAATGCTATTTTTGGAACCAAGGTTGCTCCACCTTTAGATCCGATCCAACATTATAACAAATGGCAGTCGGGATTTGCGGTCATTATTATGATTTTAACTTCAATCACCCAATTCTTGAAGTATAAAAAAACAGATCCTAGAAAATTTTTCGCGTCAACCATCGCTTCTTTAATCGTAGCTATTGTATTAACTGCTGCAGTTTCTTACATCACGAAAACATACACAAATTTAATTTTCATCTTAATAACCTTCTCTTCCCTATTCTGTATTCTCGCGAATATTCGCGTATTAGCAGATGCCGTAAAAGGTAAGTGGAAATTAGCGGGGTCAGCTATTGCGCACATTGGATTTGGATTATTATTAATTGGAGCCATGATAGCAGCATCTACCAATGAAGTGATTTCAATCAATAATACGGGTTATATTGCTGTATCTGGATTTGACAAGGTTGAAAAACCTGGTGACAACCTGTTCTTAACAGAGGGTGAACCGGTGCAGATGGGTGAATACCGCATCACTTATATTGGTGATAGTGTAGCACAACCCAATGTGTTTTATAAGATAAAATATGAAGCAATCGATGAGGAAAGTGGAAAAGTAAAAAATTCGTTTGTACTTATGCCGTTTGCTCAGAATAATGAGAAAATGGGAGGCTTGATCGGTACTCCTGCGACAAAGCACTACTTCACACATGATATTTACACCCTAATAACTGCGGCAGCTTCGGACTTACAGGCGAAAAATGCAAATATCCCTGCCGATCAGAAAACAGGCTTTGAGGATTATGAAGAACCGGCAACTTATGAGGTCAATGTTGGTGACACCCTTCGTTATAGAATGGTTTCTTTGTCATTGAAGGTATTAACAGAAATGCTCATTTAGAAAACATCCCTAAGGGAGAGAAAGATGTCATTGTAGGATTAAAAATCAAAGTTATCGCTTCTGATAAAAAAGAATACAACGTTGAACCGGTGTTTTTAATCAAAGATGGTACTTCATATGATTTTAATAAAGATGTAAATGAAGAAGGACTACGTTTCCGTTTTTCAAATATCTTGCCTAAAAAAGATAAATTAGAAGTTATGGTTTACCAAAAACCACTTCCAGAGAAAAAATGGATTGTATTTAAAGCGATTAAATTTCCATATATTAATTTCTTCTGGTGTGGAACTATTGTCATGACAATCGGATTTTTCATGTCTATTTTTAGAAGAAATAGTGAGGCAAAAAGATTAGATAAAAAACAAAGCTAATGAATATTGTCATCTTAGGAAGTGGAAATGTTGCAACACACTTTGCACATAACTTCCATAACAAAGGTCACAAAATCTTGCAAATATTCAGTCAACAGAAGGTCAATGCTCAAGCATTGGCCTTTGCTGTAAATGCAGAGGCTATTTCTAAGGTATCAGAAATAAATAAAGAAGCTGATCTCTATATGATCGCAATTCCGGATCATGCTATTCCATCACTTATTGAAACCATATCTACAGCTATCTCCGGCATTGTTGTGCACTGTTCTGGAGCTACAGATATACAAGTTTTAAGTAAATTTCAGCATTATGGTGTGATATATCCTCCGCAGTCCATTTCTAAAAATGATCAATCCGACTTCAGTCTGATTCCATTTTGTATTGAAGGAAATGACTCCATAACATTTAATATTCTGATGAAGCTTATGGCTACTATAGCACCAAAATCTATCGCTTGTAGCTCAAGTCAAAGATTAGCTATTCATATAGCCTCAGTATTTGCGAATAACTTCACAAACGCACTCTTTCAAATCAGTTATGACCTCTTACAGCAGCACGATTTACCGTTTGATATAATTAGGCCAATTATTCTTGAAACTGCACAAAAGGTACAATCTAAGCTACCTAGTCAAGTTCAGACCGGACCAGCTGTTAGAAATGACGAAATCACGATAAAAAAGCATTTAAATTTTATCAGCGAACATGATGATTGGAAACAAATCTATCAACTATTATCACAAGAGATTGTAAAAAGAAAAAGCTAAATATCATTTCTTTACCAAGATTTTAAAACTTCTTCATAACGGCCATTAATTTTCTTTTACAACAAGTAACTTAGTACTTTTGCTTTGTATAAAATGAACATTGGTTCAATATTTGAAAGCATAGTAAACATTAAAATTGTAACAGATCAATCGATTACATTTGATTGATATTTGATCAAATTTTTATTAAAGTAAGAGTCTAAATACTATTTAAATTATGACCGTTAGAAAATTAATTCTTGGCACCATGACTGTAATCAATTTGATTATAATCTCTTTTGGGCTTATTTTTACACCACAGTGGTTTTGGTTGTTAGTCATACCGATGCCTCTTTTATTTGTGGCGATATATCACAGTTTCCAACATAAACATGCTATTTTAAGAAACTATCCTTTAGTTGGATATTTCCGTTATTTCTTTGAATCCATTCGTCCAGAATTACGTCAATACTTTTGGGAGTCTGATACTGATGGACGTCCTTTTAATAGAAGACAACGTTCTATCGTTTATCAACGCGCTAAAAACCAACGGGAAACTGTTGCTTTCGGTATGCAGACAGATCCACAAACAGTCGGTAATGAATGGGCAGCTCACTCTGTCTTTCCTTGTCACATTGATAATCATGACTTACGTACTACTGTAGGGAATGCAGCTTGTAAACATCCTTATAGTTTAAGTGTATTTAACATTTCTGCAATGAGTTATGGCGCATTGAGTAAAACAGCTATTACCGCATTAAATAAAGGTGCTCAATTACAAAATTTTGCACACAACACTGGAGAAGGTGGTATCAGTGACTATCATAACAGTGGTGGCGATTTGATCTGGCAGGTAGGTACGGGTTATTTTGGCTGTCGTACGCATGACGGTAAATTTGATGGTGAACTTTTTAGAGAAAAAACTTCACGTCCTAACATCAAGATGATTGAACTGAAAATATCACAAGGTGCTAAACCTGGCCATGGAGGTATACTACCTGCAGCCAAAAACACACCCGAAGTTGCTGCAATTCGCCACGTCATCCCAGGTACAGATGTCATGTCACCTCCTGCACACAGTGCATTCTCAAATCCAATTGAAATGATGGAATTCATTCATAGATTGAAAGAATTAAGTGACTTCAAACCTGTGGGATTCAAAATGTGTATCGGTGATAAACAAGAGTTTATTGAAATCTGTCGTGCAATGCAAACAACACAGATATTCCCAGATTTTATTGCTATTGATGGTTCCGAGGGTGGAACAGGTGCTGCACCACTCGAATTTACAGATAATCTAGGAATGCCATTATATGATGCTTTAGCTTTTGTTACAAAAACTCTAATTGCTTTTGGTCTTAAAAGACATATCAAGCTCTTAGTTTCGAGTAGAATCGTCACTGGTTTTGATTTGTTAAAAGTAATTGCTCTCGGAGCAGATGCATGCTATAGTGCCAGAGGAATGATGTTTGCATTAGGCTGCATTCAAGCTTTGAAATGTAACGAAGATACTTGTCCTGTAGGAGTTGCAACACAACAGCCCCACTTGTATAAAGGATTAGATGTTAACGATAAATATGTACGTGTCGCACAATTCCATCGTAACACTTTACGTGCTACTGTAGAGATTATGGAAGCTTGTGGATTTAAAACTTTATCGGATGTCAGTGCCGATAAATTTTTCAGAAAAGTTGATGCTGTTAACACATTAAGTTTTCAAGACATCTATTTTGGAAGAGAAGGTCGTCTAATCGAAAGTCATACTGATTTTGAGGCAAAAATATTTTAATAATAAAGAAGGGCTTTTCATAAAACAAAAGCCCTTCTTTATTATTTTCTCAAATTGCAGATAACTTGTTGAAGCGTTACTTGCGCCATATCAATTGTATCTGGAGATACCCCATCCAATGCTTCAGCAATAGTCTTATTAGCTTGTTGCATACCCATCTCTTTTAACTTACGGGCAGACTTAGTTAAATAAATCAAATTTGATCTACGATCATCTTTATCATTTACTCGGATAACTAAATTTAATTTCTCCAAATTATTAATTAAACGCGTAATACTTGGTTTATCTCTAAAGGTTCTAATGGCCAACTCTTGTTGTGTAAGTCCCTCCTCTTGCCATAAATTGTACAAAATACTCCATTGCTCAGCCGTAATATTGATTCCCACATCTTTTAAATTACGCTGCATTCTACGCGATATGGCTGTAGTCGCTTTTCCAGTTAGAAAATCATAGAACTCTATCTTTCCAATTAAATCTTCATTAAGCATAATAATCAAAGTCTTTTTAGGTTATACTATATCGTACTTTTTAGCCAACGGATCTTTATTTTCAAAAAAGATAAAATTAACTATAACTCGTTGGCCAAATAGGTTTATATTATAAATATAATGCTTTACATGGTATAACAAAAATTAAATTGTTTTTTTTGTTATCTTCATGCTATGGAAAAGTTGGTCCCCCTATTAATTGCATTAGCAATCTTTGGTTTTAAGTCATATCAGAACTATATGAAAGAGCAAGATGCTGCGCTAAAAAGAAGAAAGGCAAATGCCCCTATTCCTAGCAAAAACAAAACAGAACCACCTGCATATCAACCCTCTCAGAAAGAAAAGAATGTGGTTACCCCACCACCTTTTTACTCAGAAAAAATAAAAGATACAAACGAAATTCAGCGATTTAAAAAAGAAAGAGAAGAGCACCGCTTAGCTTTGAATAAAAAAAATAAATTACCACAATCTTTACAAAAAGAACCAATGGTAACAGAAGACTTTGATTTAAGAAAGGCAGTCATAATGTCTATCATTCTTGATAGACCCTACAAATAATGACATTAATCTATTGTGAAGCTATCTGCATCCTGTAAAAATGGAAAAGATTTTCTTGCTTCATGAAGATCTTTGGGATGAATAGTAAATGTATACAGATCTTCATCTTCAGGTTTATAATAAACCACATCTCCTACAGGAGAAATACACATAGAACCACCTGAATAATAAATATCATTACCATCGTGACCTACACGATTAACACCAATAACAAAAGCTTGATTTTCTATAGCACGTGCTGGAATTAAGGTTCTCCAATGAGCAGAACGTTTATCTGGCCAGTTTGCAGTATATATCAATAAATCATAAGCGCCACCAATATTTCTTGACCATACCGGAAAGCGTATATCATAACAAATCATAGGACATATATTCCAACCTCTGATGTTTACAATAATACGTTCTCGTCCAGCTGTAAAATAGAGGTCTTCTTTTGCCATTGCAAACAAATGTCTTTTATCATATTTTACGTAGGTTCCATCTGGAGACATCCAGACAAAACGATTAAAGTATTTCCCGTCTTCTGTTATAATCAATGAACCTGCTATCACACAATTTAAACTTTGGGACATGTGGAACAGCCACTGCATGGTTTTACCATCACTTGGTTCTGCACACTTCTCTACATTATTTGTAAATCCGGTGTTGAACATTTCAGGCAAAATAATAAGATCCGTTTTTTCTCTTAAATTCGAGAGTTTAAGCGCGAGATTACTCAAGTTCTTATCGACATTTTCCCAAAAGATATATGCTTGAAAGATTGTTACTTTTAACGGTTCCATTGTAGTTGTTTCGTAAATTATGATGACCTAAGTCTACAAATTAAGAATTTTTTAAATAAATAAAGATTAAATAGACAATTAATAGCTATTACTATTGTTCCCTGATGAGGAGTTGAGTCGATAATGTTATTAACGTCTCTTTCTTGTGATTTGGTATATTAATCGCCGATAATCTTTCAAATGCACGTTGTGTATATGCATCTTTTAATTTGTCTGCATATTCTTTAATGTTATAGCTGTGGTATAGTGATAACATATCATGCAATTTGTTTGGATTATCCTGTATTGTTGCGTTTAATAAATTCTGAAGCCTTGGAAGATCCTCTTCCTTTATAATTTCCATTAATTTGACCAACAGATAGGTCTTTTTATTAATTAGAATATCTCCTCCAATCTGTTTACCAAAAGTTTCAGGGTTGCCATAAGCATCTAGTACATCATCTTGAAGCTGGAAAGCTATTCCTATATATTCTCCAAATTCATAAATTAATTTTTGATCACTAAGATTTGCTTCGGCCAATATTGCCCCCATCTGTAGTGCACCTCCTAACAGTACTGAAGTTTTAAGCCTAATCATCTCAATATATTGATCCATACTAATTTTATCAGTATGTTCATAATCCATATCCAGTTGTTGGCCTTCACAGACTTGCATAGCAACTCTATTAAAAGTTTTGAGAAGATCTGCTATATAAAGCGGATTGCTATTGGCCAATTCATCATAAGCTTTTACCAATAATCCATCTCCTGAAAGGATAGCGACATTCAAATCCCATTTTTCATGAACGGTTGCTTTCCCTCTTCGTAGAGGTGCTTTATCCATAACGTCATCATGAACTAAAGAAAAGTTATGAAAATATTCAATCGATTTTGCAGCGGGTAAAGCATCTGTAATTTCCCCAATATCAAACATTTCAGCGGCAACCAATGTCAAGGCCGGTCTAATACGTTTACCACCTAAACTTAAAAAATAGCGAATTGGATCGTAAAGATTAGTCGGTTGATTCGGAAATTGACTGTTTTGAATCGAGTCAGAGATTAGTTTTTGTAAATGCTGCATAGTATCTAGTCATCTTCTCCTAATGATACGCGAAGATAACAATTATAAAAACAAACTTTTACTAAGTACCGTTGAAAACAGTTTAATTCATTTCAAATAGTATATATCTCCTACACCTACTTTCCTAGTGAGAAAAAGATAAAATATTTAAAGTTAATGAATCGTGAGCAGATAGATACCTTACCTAGGATCGATTATATTTGTTGTTACTGCACTGGAATTAAAATTGCACATAAAACAAATTTATCTAAGTTTGTAAAAAAGCAAGCATATATGCGCATTCTAATCATCCATACTTTTTATCAAGGGCCAGGAGGTGAAGACACCGTTTTCAAACAAGAAAGTGAATTACTCGCTATAGATCATGATGTGGAGACGCTTACCTTTCAAAATAAGAAAGGATGGAAAGGTGCTTTGCAAACACTTTTTTCTTTTTGGAATATTGCAGCGGCTTATCGCGTACGAAAGTGCATTAATAATTTTAAACCTCAGGTTGTCCATATTCATAATACACATTATGCAAGTGGTCCTATCATTGTAAGAACAATTCACAAATTGGGCGTTCCACTCATCATGACCTTGCACAACTTTCGTATTCTTTGTCCCTCTGCTATATTATATCATGATCAGCAGCTATTCCTTTCCAGTTTAAAAGAAAATTTTCCATGGACAGCCATTAAAAAGAAAGTACTAGACGGATCTACTGTCAAGACTTTTGTACTTGCATTGAACTATTGGTTTCATAGACGAATTGGAACATGGAATATGGTAGATCGATATATAGCTTTATCAAGTTTTGCGAAAAAACTTTTATAGATTCAACCTTACATGTTCCTGCACAAAAATTTACAATCAAACCAAACTTTACCTTTCCTATTAAAGATACAATCGATGCTCAGGAAGACTTTTTTATATATATCGGAAGACTTACAGAAGAAAAAGGTATCGTAAATCTTTGAAAGCATTTTCAAAAACAGATAGCAAGATCATCATTATAGGTGACGGACCTTTAAAACAAACAGTAGTCGATACTGCAAATCGTCATGCCAATATAAAATATATGGGTTTTAGAACCGTGATGAAATACTGCCATTAGTTGAAAAAGCCGAAGCATTGCTCGTGCCCTCAGTATGGTTTGAGGGCATGCCAATGACGATCTTAGAGGCTTTCTCAGTCGGAACCCCAGTGATCGGCAGTGATATCGGAGCTTTAAGTGAATTAATTATCCCAGATAAGACAGGATTACTATTTAACCCACAAAGTGTGGATAATATGTTAAAAACTGTACAGCAATGGAAAAATTACAGTATTAAAGAAAAATATAACATTAGACAAACAACAAAAGAGTTCTATTTTAGTAATTTTACTCCAGAAGAGAATAAAAAGAAATTGCTTGAAATATATAATGAAGCAATTGAAGATAACATAAAACGATCTTAAAATGAGTATTATAATTTTAGATAAGTTAAATATTGCGCCAGCTATCCAGGAAGCATTAGAAACTGTTTATGATCCAGAATTAAAACCGGCAAATATTGTCGATTTAGGATTGGTATATGAAATCATAACCAAAGAAAATGGAACCGCTAAGATAGTGATGACATTAACTGCGCCAGGATGTCCAGTTGCTGGTCAGATCATGGATGAGGTACAAAGTAAGGTTGCTGCTGTACCTGGCGTTACAGAAGCTCTTGTTGAGCTTACATTCGATCCACCGTGGACAAGGGATATGATGAGCGAAGAAGCAAAATTAGAATTAGGCTTCTTGTAATGGTAAAAAAGGGAATCTATAATAGATTCCCTTTTTTTATAATGTTTGACCAGACTCCAGATCACTTAGCCTTTTGACTGTTTTTGGTTTAATTTCATCCTTACCGAATAATTTTGTCCATAGATTACGGGATTCTTTTGTTAACAGTGGTGATACAATTGACAGAATCAACACATACACAACGACAAACGACTGGATAACAGGCAATAACCCTCCTGCCTTACCAATATTGGCCATGATAATGGAAAACTCACCTCGAGCAGATAATGTAAATCCGATATCAAAAGCTGTTTTATTCTTCATTCCTGAGAACCTTGCCGCAAAGTATCCTGAAGCCAAATTACCGAGGATAGTAACCAGAGCAGCAATTGAGGCCCATAATACCGCACCACCCAAGGATAGTATATCTATTGATAAACCAAAGCTAAAAAAGAACATTGCTCCAAAAAAATCTTTGTAGGGCAATACCATCGCTTCAATCTTCTTGATATATTGCGAATCTGCTAAAACTAATCCTGCCATTAATGCTCCAATGGCTTCCGCAACGTGAATAGTTTCAGAAAATCCAGCTGTTATAAATAGTAGTGCAAAGATAACAAGGACAAATAGTTCAGAAGATTTAACCTGCAATAGCTTATCAATTGCAGGAACTAGCTTTCTTCCCAGAATTAGAAATGTTAAAATAAATCCCAATGCTAGCAATGAAGTTCCGGCAACAGTCCAAAAAGAACTACTTCCCGTTAGAATCAATCCCGAAAGGAAAGAAATATGCATGGCAATAAATAAATCATCAAACATAATCATTCCCATAATCACCTCTGTTTCAGGATTTGCAGTCCGTTTCAAATCTGTCAATACCTTTGCTACAATGGCTGTGGAAGAACTTGTCATAATACCACAAAGTACCATCATCTCCTTAAATGGCAGATCCATCATCCATCCAATGAGTAACCCAGACACAAAATTGAGTAAAACATACACTGTTCCACCTGTCACGATTGATTTTCCGGACTTAATTAATCGGCCAACCGAGAATTCCAGTCCGAGATAAAACAACAGAAAAAGTACGCCTAAGCGTCCCATAAAATCAATAAACGGTTTACTTTCCGTAAATGTCAGGTCTATATGACCAATTTGGGGAGCATGCTGGCCCAACACCATACCTATCAATATAAAAAATGGAATAACTGAAAACTTTAACTTATTGGCGATTAAACCAACAAATGCGACAAGGCCTACTGCGATTCCAATTTCTAAAATAAGTGTGTGTGATGGCATATATATTTATTTAGTTTACAATGTTTACAATAATATCTCTTTCAATAATTTAATATTATTCTTTTTTCCGGCAATAACTAAGGTAGTCCCTGGACTAATCATATAATCAGGTCCTGGATTAATAACCGTATTATCACCTAGTATTCCTGCTATAATAGATGCTCCTGTACGTTGACGAACTTCCAATTCGCCAATCGTTTTATTGGCTCCTTCAAATTTGCCTTCAACTTTATACCATTCAATTCTTAAATCATCTAAAGCGACTTCAATTGTTTCTAAAGCTTTAGGCTTATAGGACAATCCTCCGATAATACCGGCAACCTGTCTTGATTCCTCATCGCTTAAGGTCATGACACAGCGAGACTCACTCTCTTCCTCATCATAACGATATAATTCTCTTCGACCATCGTCATGAATAACCACGACCATATTGTCTCCAGCTTCAGTTTCAATTTGATACTTTTTTCCAATACCAATAAGATCCGACTCTCTTACAATAGACATATTTTTTTGCTTTATTATAAAACTTAATTTTTCAATAGCTGAAGTAAAAAGGCATACTATACAGCTTTATACAAACTTAACCAAAAATCCAGTCATAATAGAATTTATATGACGTGACCATCGGATTAATTCAAATACAGATACAATGAAGTCCTTGTACACAGGTCTTCCTTAAGTTAAGAAAAGATGCGGTATTTTTTATCTTTTCTTGATTTTTATTTTGCTTCAATCACTGTAAAACCTCTATCAAACTGCATGGTAGGCTTTCCTATTGCTATACTTGTGGCATGATAAAAAAGATAAATCCAATCGTTTGGAGCTCCATTTTCCCAGTACTCCTGACGTAACTTTCTTGACAAATGTCCATCATAGTCATATTTTGCGCTCTGATTTTGAAAGATCATCTCTGGTTCCGGCAGGACGTCTCCTCCAAAAAAATAATGATCTTTTCCATTATTAATGTGGAAGGTCTGATGATGTTGGGTATGCCCGCCACTTAAACAATATTCAACTTCTTCATTAACTTTACCATCTCCTTCAACAAGATTCAGATTACCGCTCCTTTGCAGAACATCAAAAATTTCAGTACGGTAAGAGCTATTGATTCCGGAATAAGCATCTTCCCATTCACCTCGTTGCACTATATACTCTGCTTCGGGAAATGCAATCCTTCCGACCTGATCAGTGAAACTCACCATACCACCAGCATGATCTTTATGCAAATGTGACATCAATACATATTTCACATCTTTGGGGGAATAACCTAATTTTTCAATATTTTCATAGAGAAGTAGTTTCCCATCACTGTTTGTTAATCCAAGTCCAGTATCACATAAAACCAATCCATTTGCGGTCTCGATTAGAAACGGATGCACTTGAATAAACATAGAAGCTGGACGATCATTTTTACTATCAACAGCAGGGTCAAAGGGAATAAATTTTTTAGAAACATCGACCGAAAATGAGCCTTCGAATAAGGAATATACTTGTAACATCTTTAATTTATTGGAAACTTGCGTGTTAGACACAACGCTATGATTACCCTAGTGTATAATTAGGTTAGTCAATAGACAAAACGTATATTTACACATAATTACGATGCAAAGATATGCAAAAAAGGTGGGTACTAAAATCTAAAAGTGAGGTCAAAAAAGTTAATCAATTAGGCAATGAACTTGGTATTAATCCAGTATTAGCAGAATTGTTAGTCAGTAGAAATATTGAGACTTTTGATACTTCAAAACAGTTTTTTAGACCTTCTCTAGACCAACTGCACAATCCATTCTTAATGCAAGATATGGAAAAAGCCATTGCGCGAATTACGACCGCAATCGGCCAGAATGAAAAGATCTTAATTTATGGAGATTATGATGTAGATGGCACTACTGCTGTAGCTGTTGTGTATAGTTTTTTTCGAGAGTTTCACTCGCGCATTGAATTCTACATTCCTGATCGTTATGCTGAAGGATATGGTATCTCTACACAAGGTATAGATTATGCTGCAGAAAACGGTTTCTCATTGATCATTGCACTTGACTGTGGTATAAAAGCAAACGATAAAGTTGACTATGCCAATTCTAAGAATATCGACTTCATTATTGGTGATCACCATTTACCTGGAGATGAACTTCCAAAAGCATTTGCTGTACTTGATCCAAAAAGAAAAGACTGTGCTTATCCATACAAAGAATTATCGGGCTGCGGTATAGGATTTAAACTTATCCAAGCCTTTATCATGAAAAATGATATGTCTTTGGATATTTGCTATCAATTTTTAGATCTCGTTGCGGTAAGTATTGCATCGGATATTGTACCTATAACTGGAGAAAATAGAATTCTGACGCATTTCGGACTCATTAAATTAAATACCAATCCTTGCTGCGGTCTTCAAGCACTTGTTGATTTATCCACCAATAAAACAAAGACATTCACAGTAAATGATATTGTTTTTCAAATAGGTCCGCGGATCAATGCTTCTGGTCGTATTGATCATGCTAAAGATGCGGTAAAATTATTAATATCAAAATCATTGCAAGAAGCAAAAGATTTTAGTATCAATATTGATGATCAAAATAATGTTCGTAAAGATTTTGACCTTAGAATAACCGAAGAAGCTCTAGCGATTATAGATCAAAATGACTCGCTAAAAACACGAAAATCAACTGTGCTCTATAAATCAGATTGGCATAAAGGTGTTATCGGCATTGTGGCATCAAGGTTGACTGAAAAATACTATAGACCAACGATTATTCTGACCGAAACCAATGGTCATATCGCAGGTTCCTGTAGATCTGTAATTGGGTTTGATTTATATGAAGCCTTAAGTGAATGTAGCGATCTATTAGATCAATTTGGAGGGCATAAATATGCAGCAGGGTTGACGATGCAGATCGGAAATATCAAATTATTTCAGGATCGTTTCGAAGAGGTTGTTTCTAAACTCATTACTCCTCAGATGTTAATACAAGAGATCTTAATTGATACTAAACTGAACCTGCAAGATATTGATGCCAAATTTCACCGCATTCTAAGTCAATTTGAACCATTCGGGCCTCAAAACGAAAGCCCTATTTTCCTTAGTCAAAAAGTTAGTTTAATCGGACCGGCCTATTTAGTAGGATCGAATCACTTAAAAATGACCATCAAACAAGAAAACTCTCCTTCTTTTGATTGCATTGGTTTTGGATTATCTGAACATATACAGGCTATTAATAGTGGTAAGCCATTTGACATCTGTTATAGCATAGAAGAAAATGTATGGCGAGGCAAAAAGAATTTGCAATTAAATATAAAAGGAATCCGATATTAAATATATTTGTAATTATCAGATTGTTTTTTTGAGTTAAAACACGAATCAAATGATACTAAGAGCAGAACATCTAATCAAAAAATATAAGCAACGCACTGTTGTAAACGATGTTTCTTTCCAGGTAGAGCAAGGAGAAATTGTTGGTCTTCTAGGACCTAACGGAGCAGGAAAGACGACTTCTTTTTATATGATTGTTGGATTAATAAAACCTAATGAGGGTCATGTTTATTTGGACGATCAAGAAATCACACAGGATGCCATGTACCAACGCGCTCAAAAAGGAATCGGTTATCTTGCCCAAGAAGCTTCCATCTTTAGAAAACTATCGGTTGAGCACAACATATTATCTGTACTGGAGATCCATTATCCAAATAAAAAGGAACGCTTAGAAAAACTGGAAGAACTTTTAACCGAATTTAGCTTGCACCGTGTTCGTAAAAATAGAGGTGATCTTCTCTCCGGAGGAGAAAGACGTCGTACAGAGATCGCACGGGCATTAGCGGCAAACCCATCTTTTATCTTGTTAGATGAACCTTTTGCGGGTGTCGATCCAATCGCTGTAGAGGAAATTCAAACAATTGTCGCAAAGCTAAAAACACGTAATATCGGAATTTTAATTACCGATCATAACGTACAAGAAACGTTATCCATTACAGATAGGGCTTACTTATTGACAGAAGGTAAAATTATGCTTGCTGGAACTCCAGAAGAAATTGCCAGTAATGAAATGGCCCGTACATTCTATTTAGGCCAACATTTTGAACTCCGTCGCAAAAAGATAATTATTTAACGTTAATTCTACCTTTATATGGCAATATTAGACTCCCTACTTACTTGGTTCATGAAAAAACGGATTCATCAGATTGAATTATTCATGAAATATCCACATGATGTACAAGAAGAATGGTTTCAAAGTTTAATATCATCAGCCGAAGCAACAGAATGGGGGAAAAAATACGATTACAACAGTATTTTAACGCCTGAGGAATTTAAAAACAGAGTTCCAATTCAAGATTACAATTCATTGAAGCCTTATATCGATCGGATGATCAAAGGCGAGCAAAATATACTATGGCCATCTGACATCAAGTGGTTCGCCAAATCTTCGGGAACTACCTCAGACCGTAGCAAATTTATCCCAGTCAGTGAAGAGTCTTTAACAGAATGTCACTTTCAGGGTGGGAAAGATATGTTGACAATTTACTTCAACAATAAACCCGAAAGCCAGATTTTCTGTGGAAAATCGGTCGTATTAGGAGGGAGTTCTCAGATTAACAGTTTTAGTTCAGACTCTTATTATGGTGATTTATCTTCTATTCTATTGCGGAATCTCCCTTTTGGGCCGAATTTAAGCGTACTCCAAATTTAGAAGTAACTTTACTTCCTGATTTTGAGGAAAAAATAGAAAAGGTGGCCAATATCACCATCCATGAGAATGTCACCAATCTGGCTGGTGTTCCAACATGGAATATTGTTCTAGCAAAAAAGATATTGGAAATCACAGGTAAGAATAATTTGCTTGAAGTCTGGCCTAATCTGGAATTTTATACCCATGGTGGCGTAAGTTTCAAACCTTATCGCGAACAGTTTAAAAAACTGATTCCTTCTGATAATATGTATTATTTAGAAAATTATAATGCATCCGAAGGATACTTTGCTCTTCAAGATCTGCCCGACTCAGAAGAATTATTATTAATGCTTGACTATGGCATTTATTACGAATTCTTACCGATCGAAAATTTATATGATGAGAATCCGCAAACATTAGGATTACATCAAGTAGAATTAAATAAAAATTATGCTTTGATCATTTCGACCAATGCTGGTTTATGGCGGTACATGATCGGTGATACGATTAAATTTGTAACGCTATCTCCATACCGTATTCAAATAACAGGACGGACAAAACAATTCATCAATACCTTTGGCGAAGAACTTATCGTCGATAATGCAGAGGATGCTATAAAGAAGGCTAGTGAAAGTACACGTGCAATTGTAAAAGATTATACTGCTGGACCGATTTACTTTAAAGAGGGTGAAGCTGGAGCTCATGAATGGATTATTGAATTTGAACAACAACCTGATAATTTTGAAACGTTTTGTAAGATATTGGATCAAACATTGAGAGAGATCAATTCGGATTATGATGCTAAACGTTATAAAAATATGGCATTACAATTTCCGGTTATTCACAATGCCCCTGCATACACATTCTTTCAATGGATGAAATCAAAGGGTAAGCTTGGTGGGCAAAATAAAGTACCGCGACTGTCGAATAATCGTGATTACCTTGAGCCTATATTGGACATAATAAAGAAGTAATGTACCTTAAAAGTTTATAGGGAAAGATTTTAATAAAAAATGAGATTGATCAGTTTATGAGCAATCTCATTTCAATTTTTTAGTACCTGCTAAATTTGAAAAATAATAAAATACCCTAGGGTTTGATAGCCGTTTTATAAAGAAAAACAAAAAAGCCTAAAATAAAATTTAGTGAAAATCCTTTTTTCTCCACAGCTGTGTTTTGATCAAATTCTAATTCATCATTTTCCAATGCATTGTTTTTACTGTTTAATCGGTGCATGGTTTTTAATCGTTTAGTTTGTTTTTTATTAGTAATATCTGTTTAGAAGTGTTAGCCCTTTTTAAAACCTACCATTTTGATGATAGATTAGTGTTTCCGTTAATCCAAATAACATGCCACTTTACAATTACTGTGTTAATTCATCTAAAATTAACACAGAATAAAGGAAAAGGTAACAAAACAGCTAAAAAAGCCTAAAAAATGATAATCTCTAGTAATTCAAATGATAATCTGTCCATAAAATAAAACGTAAAATCCTAAAAAATAGACAAATTTACTGTGTAATAATAAAATTTTCTCACTCAGAATAATATTTGATAAACAAGAGGTTTATCATTCAAATTCGTGGTTTTTTTCATACTTTAGCATTTGTAATTAAAATACAATGAGCGCGACAGAAAATTATTCAATTCGCGTAGAGCCCACACAACAATCGAGACTCTCGCAAGTAGATTTTAACAATCTAAAATTTGGAAAAATATTATCCGACCATATGTTGGTCGCTACCTATGAAGATGGAGCATGGACTGATGTCAGTATTGTGCCTTATGGTGATATTAATGTAAGCCCTTCTATGTCGGCTTTACATTATGGCCAAGCAATCTTTGAAGGTATTAAAGCATACAAATTTCAAGATGGAACTATTAGTATTTTCCGTCCTGACAAGAACTGGGAAAGATTCAATACTTCTGCAGCTCGTCTGGAGATGCCAGAAGTTCCTGAAGAAATCTTTTTAGGTGGATTAAAAAAACTATTAGCCACCGATAATAAATGGATTCCAAATGCTCCAGGCACATCTTTATATATCCGTCCATTTATGTTCGGTACTGAAGCGGCTTTAGGAGTACACCCTTCTAATTCCTACAAATTTATAATTATCACTAGCCCTGTAGGTGCTTACTATAGCAATCCTTTAAAATTAAAGGTAGAAACACATTATACCCGCGCAGCAGAAGGCGGAGTAGGTTTCTCAAAAAATGCAGGTAACTATGCATTGTCACTATACCCTACTCGTTTGGCAAATGATGAAGGTTTTGATCAATTGATGTGGACTGATGCTTCGGAACATAAATATATTGAAGAGGCTGGAACAGCCAACCTAATATTCCGTATCGGTGACAGTATTATTACTCCTCACGGTGATACGATCCTACATGGTGTAACAAGACGTACAATTATGGAACTGGCGGCAAGCTGGGGATATAAAACGGAGCAACGCAGAGTATCTGTCAAAGAACTTATTGATGGAATCAAAGCAGGAATTGTAACAGATGCATTTGCTGCTGGTACAGCTGCAACATTAACACCAATTGCCACTATTGGTTATGAAGGTGAATTGTTTCAATTACCTCCTGTAGAAGGTCGCGATTTCTCTAAAAAAGTATTAACCTATTTAGATGATCTTCGATATGGCAGAATTGCTGACGAATTTGGATGGAATTTGATCGTGGAATAATTATATTTCATTTCGTAGAAAAAAGGGCTTGATTACCATTGTAATCAAGCCCTTTTTATGTTATCAACAGAGTTATTAACATAATGTGGATAACTCTGTTGATATCGTATAAAATTATGATTGAATATAATCTATAATCTGGTTTTTGTCCTTAGGATCAAACCAAACTGTACTGATATCTTTCTTAAACCAAGTGAGTTGCCTTTTAGCATACCGTCGCGAGTTTTGCTTAATTTTATCTATTGCTTCTTCCCAAGATATTTTCTCATCTAAGAAATCGAACAGCTCAGAATAACCGACAGTCATTAAAGCAGGCTTATGTTTAAAAGATATTAATGACTTTACTTCACCCAATAAACCATCTTTCACCATCAAATCGACACGCATATTAATGCGTTCGTATAAAGTTGTTCGGTCCATTGTAAGTCCAACTGTAATGATCTTAAAGGGTCTCACTGCTTTTGTCTTTTGAAGAAAATTAGAAATGGTAATCCAGTAGTTTCAAATACTTCCAGGGCTCGAATTACCCGTTGAACATTTGAAATATCTACCTGATCATAATAAACAGGATCGACTTCTTTTAAATAAGCTTGAAGTGGCACAATTCCCTCGTTATCAAACCTGTTATTTAACCGTTCTCTTGTTTCTGGAAGGGCCTTTGGTAAATTATCCAAACCTTCACATACTGCTCTCACAAATAAACCAGATCCGCCTACCATAATGACTATATCCTTTTTTTGAACAGCGAGCTTATTGTTTCTAATGCCTCTTTTTCAAAATCACCGGCAGAATAATCCTCTTCTATAGAATGTGAATTAATAAAATGATGAGGCGCCTGACCTAATTCAGATGCAGTAGGTTTGGCCGTACCAATACTCATTTCACGGTAAAACTGTCTTGAATCGGCTGAAATAATCTCCGTATCAAAATATTGAGCAAGCTCAATTGCCATAGCAGTCTTACCTACTGCAGTAGGCCCTACTATAGCAATTAAAGTTTTATTATGTTGATCTGTGGTGCCTAACATTAATATTCGTCAAACGAACCACTACTTTCCTCTTCAGACTTTTCTCCACTTTCTTCTTCATCATCCCCGTCAAACAAATCGAATTCTTCGTCATCATCAACGCCATATTGCGTTTCATCTACCAAAACTTCATCTTCTTCATCGTCATCCAAAGGATCTGCAACAGGAAAATTCGCTGCTGCTAAAGATTTTGGTGCTTGACCCACCGTTTTAAAAACAGTAGGATAAGTTTTGCCTTCCTCTTCTTTTAAAATTTTGATCAATTCCACATGAAATTCATAAGGTCTATCAAAATTATAGATGTAATAAAACTTTTGGTGGGGATCGTCAATAAACTTGCTTAAACGAATATTTTCCATTAGTAAAACACCATCTGAAATTTTACGAGCAGTTGGTAAAAGAGCAATTTCAGTTCCTTTTTTCCATTGATCGTTACTAACATAAAAGGAAGATGAACGGTCAGCTTCATAAGCAGTTGTCTTATGAATAGCCTCATGTAATTCTAAGAAAGTTTGTTTCGAAAGCATATCGATTTCTCTATACACATCCTCATAATCTTCAAAAGTGATTCTGAATCTATAAATAGCCATTTCTAATATTCGTTTTGTTTGTTAACAAGATGAGCTTCAATAAGAATTGAAGCGATTAAAGATACTTTTTTTATTTAACTGTTGTATTCAAATCCCATGCCTTTCTAATAGTCAAGCCCAAATCTTGAGCTTTGTTGACCATAAAATGATATGCGTCCATCTTAGCATTAGGAATCTCTCCTTCTAAGATCGCTTCTCGGATTGCATTTTTTATTTTCCCAACTTCACGACCTGGCCCAATACCAAAAACTTCCATAATATCTTCTCCAGAAATTGGAGGTTGCCAATTTCGGATCTGATCACGTTCTTCAACATCTTTTAGTTTTTGCTTGACCAATTCGAAATTCTGACGATATTTCTTCTTTTTATATTCATTTTTTGTAGTTACGTCGGCATGGCATAATTGCATCAAAGCATCAATATCATCACCGGCCTCAAATAACAAACGACGTACAGCAGAATCAGTAACAATATCTTGAGCCAGTACAATTGGTCTTAGATGTAATAAAACTAGTTTCTGAACAAACTTCATTTTTTCATTCAATGGAAGTTTTAACTCAGCAAATAATTTAGGAACCATTCGTGCCCCTTTATCTTCATGACCATGAAAGGTCCATCCTAGCTTTTTATCAAATCTTTTTGTGGGAGGTTTTGCAATATCGTGCATAATAGCAGCCCATCTTAACCACAGATCATCGGTTGTTTCACAGACATTATCCAAAACTTCCAGCGTATGGTAAAAATTATCTTTATGTCCTTTTCCATCGATGATTTCTACACCGTATAAGTTTTGCATTGCAGGAAAAACCAAAGCCAATAACCCTGTATCAAATAAGTATTTAAATCCAATAGAAGGTTTTTCTGACAAGATAATCTTATTAATTTCGTCAGTGATGCGCTCTTTTGATATAATACGAATACGATCTTTAGTATCTGTGATCGCTTGAATCGCCTTTGTATCAATCTTAAAGTTCAATTGTGTAGCGAAACGAATAGCACGCATCATACGCAAAGGATCATCGGAAAATGTCACGATTGGATCTAATGGTGTACGTATAGTACGTAATTCAATATCCCTTACTCCATCAAATGGATCAAGCAACTCACCATAATTATCCTTATTCAGTGAATATGCCATAGCATTGATGGTAAAATCACGTCGATTTTGATCATCAACTAAAGTTCCATCTTCAACAATTGGTTTTCGGGAATTAGCACGGTAAGATTCTTTACGAGCTCCTACAAATTCCACATTTAATCCTTCAAAAACTAACATTGCTGTTCCAAAACTTTTGTAAACAGCAACTTTAGTTTTCAATTTATTTCCTAAAGCTGTAGCAAACTCAATTCCACTTCCAACAACAACAATATCCACATCATTTTTAAAAGGCCGGCCCATAATATGATCGCGTACATAACCGCCAATGACGTAGCACTCCGTATTTGTTGTTTCGGCTAACTCTTTAATGATTGGGAAAATAGGATGTTGTAAATTATCACTCATAGCATGAATCTAGGTCCTTAAAAAAACACTAGGATGCAAAAGTAAGGAATTTATTATAAAATAGATATTAGTCTTGCGATATAAGCGCACAAGACTAATAATATTACGTCTTTATATTTAATCGCGATCGCGAGAAAGCTTGCGGAAAGCTAGTGGATTTTGAGATAGCTCTGCTTGTTCACGACGACGCTTTACAATGTGAACTGCCTGAAATATAGCTTCCATGAAAGACTCATGAGCAGCAACATTTTGTCCAGCAATATCATAACCCGTTCCATGATCTGGAGAAGTACGAACAATCGGCAAACCTGCAGTAAAATTTACACCATTACGATTTGCAATATGTTTAAAAGGAATCAATCCTTGATCATGGTACATAGCTAATACCGCATCAAATTTTTCGTAAGCATGATTAGCAAAAAACCATCTGCAGGATAGGGTCCAAAACACAATATTCCTTTTTCTTTTGCTTTTTCTATCGTTGGTCGGATAATCATATCATCTTCAACACCAATAACACCATTATCTCCTGCATGTGGATTTAATCCGAGTACAGCAATTTTAGGTTTCTGAATCCAGAAGTCCTTTTTAAGACTCTCATTCATTAGCTCCAATTTATTTAAAATTGCTGCTTCTGTAATATGATCGGAAACATCTTTTACAGGTATATGGCCAGTAACAACACCCACCCGCAACTCATCACAGATCATAAACATCAATACATCATCCGCATTTGTTTTTTCTTGCAAATACTCCGTATGTCCTGGAAAATGAAATCCTTCCTGCTGGATATTATGTTTATTAATAGGGGCAGTGACCAAAGCATCAATCTTTCCTGCATTTAGATCTTCAACCGCTTTTTCTAATGAAATAAAAGCATATTTACCACCGATCTCATTTTCTTCGCCTAAAGTTATCTTGACATCCTCCTGCCAGCAATTAATCATGTTAGCCCGTTTAGGATTTGCCTGCTCAGGATCATTGATGACATTAAAACTAAAATCACTGACACCTAATGCTTTTCTATGAAATGACGCAACTTTTGTATTACCGTAAACAATCGGAGTGAAAAATTCTAAAACACGATTGTCCAATAATGATTTTATAATTACTTCCAATCCGATACCATTGATATCGCCTACTGTAATACCTATTTTTAATTTGTCAGCCATAGTAAAAAATGAAATTATTGACTCAAAAGTAATTAAAATTATATGAAATAGTCAAGCATCACTTTAATTTCCAATTCATATAAACCACCTTCAAGAGAAACAGATGATAAATTGCCACTCATTTACCTTACCTGTTTATTATCCTCCACAAGTTAACTATATTTGTACCAAATTCGAGCATATATGAGTACAGTAAGAGCCAAGAAACATTTAGGACAACATTTTTTGAATGATAAAAATGCGGCAAAAAAAATAGTTGATGCTTTGGATCCAAAATTAGGATTCACGCAGGTGCTTGAAGTCGGTCCTGGAATGGGTGTTCTTTCCGATTTTCTTCTACAAAATGATACTTACGAAACATGGATGATCGATGTAGATGATGAATCTATTGAATTTTTAGCAGATAAATATCCGCAGCTGGAACACCGTCTGATTCATGGTGACTTTTTAAACTTGGATTTTTCACAACATTTTGGCGAAAAGATGGCCGTAATCGGTAATTTCCCTTATAATATTTCTTCTCAGATTTTATTTAAAATATTGGATGAACGCAACCGTGTTGTGCAGATGACCGGTATGTTTCAAAAGGAAGTTGCAGAGCGCTGTACAGCAAAGGCAGGTAGTAAAGAATATGGTATTTTAAGTGTGTTCTTACAGGCTTACTATCATGTAGAATATTTATTCACCGTAAAGGCTGGTGCATTTAATCCACCACCAAAGGTACTTTCTGGTGTCATTCGAATGACGAGAAATGATCGCACAGCACTTGCGTGTGATGAGAAATTATTCTGGAGAGTTGTAAAATCTGGTTTCAACCAAAGACGTAAGACCTTAAGAAACTCGCTGTCGGCGGTAGTTACAAAAGATAAAATGTCGGACAATCCATTATATGAATTACGCGCTGAGCGATTAACGGTTAATGACTTATCGTTCTAACAAACGAAATTGCGAATGCCTAAGATCTAGCTCCATGAAACGCTTTACCATTATCGGAGGTGGTGTTGCTGGTTTGACTGCAGCCATTGGCCTTAACAAAATTGGTATACAAGCCACTATCTATGAAAGTGCTAAGGCATTAAAAGGTATTGGAGCTGGTTTTGGTTTAGCGGCCAATGCCATTCAGGCATTAGAATACTTGGAACTTAAAGCAGGTGTCATCCCCCTAGGACATTATTTAGAAAACTATAATATTCTGGATAAGCAGGGAAGGATTCTTGCAGCTCCCGAAACCAAAACCATTAGTGACAAGTATGAACAGGATAATTTTGCTATACACCGTGCAGATTTACATCAGTTTCTACTCGCACAAATTGAATATGAAAACTTACATCTTGGAAAAAGAGCTCTTAAAATAGAATACCGAGAAGGAGAAATTGACATCTTTTTTGAAGATGGGACCATACATCAAACGGACTATCTGATTATTGCTGACGGTGTTAATTCTCGATTAAGACAACAATTGATTCCTGGTTCAGCACCACGCTATGCAGGTTATACCTGTTGGCGTGCAACCATTGATAATGCTAATATAAACCTCAGCACTGGTTCAGAAACATGGGGGAACAAAGGACGCTTTGGCATGACTCCTCTTGTTGGAAACAAGATTTATTGGTATGCTTGTATAAATTCTCCCGCTCATAACAAAGTATTCAGTCGTTACACAATCAAGGATCTGCAACAAAACTTTGCGTCTTATCATGATCCGATTACAAGCGTCCTTGCTGAAACAAATGACCAGCAATTGATCTGGAATGATATCATTGATATTAAACCTCTAAAAAATCTAGCTTTCGGTAATATCTTATTTATTGGCGATGCAGGACATGCAACAACCCCCAATATGGGTCAGGGTGCGTGTCAGGCAATTGAAGATGTATCCGTATTGATAGACGAATTAAAGAAAACGACAGATGTTGCTCTTGCTTTTCAAATATTTGAAAGAAGGTTAAAAAGAACACGTTATATTACCGAAACATCATGGTCTATCGGAAAGGTCGCACAATGGGAGAATCCGATAAGTATTATCATCCGAGATACATTGATGCGTATACTACCTGAAGAAGTTAAGCAGTATAAGCTTAAAAAACTGCTAAGTGTTGATTTTATGAAATTGTAATTATATTGAATCGCATAAACCAGTATGTGTCTTCGGTTTATGATCACTTCATTGCCACTAAACTATAATTTATTTTAATGTAAATAAATAATCATTATGAAAACAAAAGTATTAATCGTTGATGACGCACATGCAGTGCTTACTCAAAAATTGGATCAAGCTGGAATTGCCTACGATTACAAACCTGAGTTCGATCGCGCAGATGCTGAAAAATACATTTCTGATTATACGGGATTAATCATAAGATCTAAATTTCAAGTCGATCAGCACTTTATAGATTTAGCAAATAATCTCCAATTTATAGCACGTTGCGGAGCTGGTATGGATAATATTGATGAGGCTTATGCACAATCAAAAGGAATTGAACTCATAAGTGCAAATGAAGGAAACTGTGATGCCGTTGGTGAACATATGATCGGTATGTTGCTTTCTCTTATGAATCATCTTAACAGAACCAATCAGGAAATTAAGACCGGTTTATGGCGTCGTGAGGCCAACCGTGGCTATGAATTACAAGGTCGAACTGTTGCCATTATTGGTTATGGTCACAATGGCCAGGCTATGGCAAAGAAACTCTCCGGCTTTGGTGTAAAGTTATTGCATATGACAAGTACAAAACTGGCTTTTCAGATCAATTCGCAAAGGAAGTCTCCATGGAAGAAGTTGTCAAACATGCAGATGTACTTAGTTTTCACATTCCACTAACCAAAGAGACAAAAGGATTGATCAACGAAGAATATTTATATCATTTTCGCAAACCCATATTTTTCCTTTTAGGAGCTCGTGGTGGTATTGTTCAAATTCCTGCTGTATTAAAGGCAATGGATGAAGGAAAAATCATAGGAGCTGCTTTTGATGTCCTTCCCGTAGAGAATTTTCCTGGTCTTAAAGAGCAATCTTGGTTTTCAGATCTAACAAGTAGAGACAATGTAATTTTAAGTCCTCATGTTGCAGGATGGACATTTGAAAGTTACTATAAATTATTTGATGTAGTTGCGGATAAGATTATCTCTTTTTTGAACAAGTAATCGTTTTAAGATAAAATCAAGCAAAATTTTTAATAAACACAATGATTAAAAATTGGAGCACGAGACTTACATCTAGTAAGTAAGCATAATGATAGTGTTCATTTGTTCTGAAAACAAGAAATCTCAAAATGAGGTAAATAATTGTGTTCGTAACAAGAAGACCAACTTTTATAATCAATAAATAAGGAGCACATAAAATCAAGAGACTATGTATGCACAGTAAGATGTAACATAGGCTCTTTGCTCTCCCCTCTCCGAGCATATTGGGCAATGTTCGGAGATGATAATAAGAATCCTGCTTGATATCACGAATGTCAAATGGCAACGTACAGATAATCAAGAAAACGAACTTTAAACAAGCGAGGTAATACAATAAATGCAGGTTTACTGACATAGCATTACTGTAAAGCTCTATATAGGGAAGAAAAACACTGCTTAATACCCATACCAATGCAATATGAAAAATTTTCATTGCCGGAATCTGTCTTAATCCCCCCCATCGATCTTTTAAAGGAATAATAGGAAGACTATACAATACGCTGACCAATCCAATAACACCTAAGAAAAAGATAGAGTAAACGTGGATATGAAAAAGACACCATAGGCAAATACCTGTTGCTATAAATGTGTTGATCCATAAAATACGTTCATATTTAAAAACCCACCTTGTACGGGCATAAATTGATTTCTCCGGATGTTGTGGTTTAGATAAAATCAAGCTAAAATTGTAAAGCGCAAGTGTAGCCGCTCCCTCAATTAATGCGATATAACCATTAATCTCCTGATCAAGTATAATGTACGTCAATACACACTGCGAAGCTGCCGCCAATGCAATTAATATATTGCTAAAAATTAAAAATAGTACATTTTTTAATACATCCATATAGATCAATCTATTATATCATGAGCAATATAACAATAGTGTTATAAAAAAGTTAAATTTCAAATTATAAATTTTATAAATTGGCAATTGTCTCAAAAAAACTAAATTAGCTGATTCCAAATGAACTTGTTTAATCAACCAAATAAGTTTTAAGGGATTGAATTTAATAAAACCAAAATATGAGTCTACAAATCAAATCATTTGAAGAATATCAAGACGTTTATAAAAAAAGTGTAGAAAGTCCGGAAACTTTCTGGGGAGAGATAGCGGAAAACTTTTTTTGGAAAAGAAAATGGACAAATGTTCTGAATTGGAATTTTACAGAGCCTAATGTAAAATGGTTCGAAGGTGGAAAATTAAATATTACAGAAAATTGCCTTGACCGCCATATCTATAATTTAGGGGATAAACCTGCGATTATTTGGGAGCCAAATGATCCAAATGAATCGCATCGCATTTTATCTTACAAACAACTTTACAGAAAGTTGAGCAATTTGCCAACGTTCTAAAAAATAACAATATCCGCAAAGGAGACCGTGTATGTATTTATTTACCAATGGTTCCCGAATTGGTTATTGCGACTTTAGCCTGTGCACGTATCGGTGCTATTCACAACGTAGTCTTCGGAGGTTTTTCCGCACAATCTATCGCTGACCGTATCAATGATGCGGCCTGTAAAGTAGTTGTAACTTCTGATGGTAGCTACCGTGGTCCAAAAGTATTAGAACTAAAGAGCATTGTTGATGATGCATTAATGCAATGTGACTCTGTTGAAAAAGTCATTGTATTAACAAGAACACGTACACCAGTCTCCATGATTAAAGGTCGTGATGTATGGTGGGAAGATGAAATTAAGAAAGTAGAAACACAAGGAAATCCAGCTTGTCCCGCAGAAGAAATGGATTCAGAAGACACATTATTTATCTTGTATACTTCTGGCTCTACAGGCAAACCAAAGGGTGTTGTCCATACCACTGGTGGCTATATGGTTTATACTGGTTATACTTTTGCAAACGTATTTCAATATCAGCAAGGTGAAGTATACTTCTGTACTGCAGATATTGGCTGGATTACAGGTCACTCCTACATTGTTTACGGACCTCTTTCACAGGGAGCTACTTCATTAATGTTTGAAGGTACACCAACCTATCCTGACGCTGGCCGTTTATGGGATATCGTTGATAAATATAAAGTCAATATTTTATATACAGCACCAACAGCTATCCGTTCACTGATGGCTTTTGGAGACTCATTTATTGATGGAAAGGATTTGAGCAGTATCCGTAAACTGGGATCAGTTGGTGAGCCTATCAATGAGGAAGCATGGCACTGGTATAACAACAAAGTCGGTAAAGGAAAAGCTCCAATTGTTGATACCTGGTGGCAAACTGAAAATGGGGGTATCTTAATCGCTCCTATGGCTGGTATTTCACCAACTATACCAGGATATGCGATGTTACCATTACCAGGTGTTCAACCTGCGCTTATGGACGAGAATGGAAAAGAAATTGAAGGAAATGATGTTTCCGGAAATTTATGTATCAAATTCCCATGGCCAGGTATGTTACGCACCACTTGGGGAGATCATGAGCGTTGCCGTCAGACCTATTTTGCAACTTATGAAAATATGTATTTCACAGGTGATGGCTGTTATAGAAACCCTGAGGGTTATTACAAAATCACAGGTCGTGTGGATGATGTATTAAACGTATCTGGACACCGCATCGGGACTGCAGAGGTAGAAAATGCAATCAATATGCACTCTGATGTTGTAGAATCAGCTATTGTTGGTTACCCGCACCCCGTAAAAGGACAAGGTATCTATGCTTACGTTATTGCCAATCATCATATTGATGAAGAAAGTACACGTAAAGATATCATGCAGACGATTACAAGATTAATTGGTGCTATCGCTAAACCAGATATCATCCAATTTGTATCTGATCTTCCTAAGACACGTTCTGGAAAAATCATGCGTCGCATTCTTAGAAAAATTGCAGAGGGTGAAAGATCCAATTTGGGAGACACTTCCACCCTTCAAGATCCAGCTGTCGTTGAAGCGATCATTGAAGGTGCAGAAAAGATGAATAAGTAATTATATTATATTTCTAACTGAAGAAGCCTGCGCATGCGCAGGCGCGCAGGCTTCTTTAGTTAGATCTTTTCACCTATATTCTCTCAAGAAAAAAATAAAGCGCTCCAAAGAAAAATAATATAGAAATGAGAGCTTGAAAAAATCAATTATAATAGACCTTCGAATCGAAATCCTCACCTTGATCATAAAAGATATCTGCGCATACAAAAGTGAGAACTATTCAAAATAAATATCCAAATTAGTTAACGCTGTTTTTAGTTTAGCTATATTCTGTATTGAAAAAGTGACTTTCTTCTTATTCTCAAAACAGAAAGTAACAATATAATTTGAACTAAAAATGTAAGACCAACCGTACTTCTTGCTATATCTTATTCCCCAGCCACCAAAATATCCTAAAGCAGATATGCTATCAAATTTGCAACTGTCAATTTTTTTAAATCATACTTTCTATTAAAAAAATAAAAAAATGAATTTGTTAGAATAACATCATCGTTCAAAATTAACTTAGATCTGCAAATAAACAACAAAATACCTATAATTATAGCTGGAATGTGGTAGTACAACGACATCACATCCATTTTTAAATAATATATTGTTAATACCACATATTGAATAATATATATAATCAGAATAAACTTAGGAAGTCTATGTTTTTCCTCAAAAATGATCATAATAAAAATACCAAAAAACAAAGTGTATGGAAAAATATCATGCCTTTCTATTCTGTTTGAGATAAACAAAGCGTCAATTTACTTCTGCAGATTTGTTACAACCAATTTATAGCTTTATTATTCCAAAAACTAATTGGTCATTATATCACTGTCAAATCTTGATTTTTTAATTTTTTATCGATATTAAGGTAATTAATTGCTGTAAACAAAATAATAAACACATAATAGATGAGTGGGATTGTAAAAAGAACATATGCATTCAATATCTTATCCAGAAATGCGGGCATAGTAATATTTAAAAGACCTGTCAGGAAAAGATATGAAATAGAAATACTTAAAAAAATAAAGCCAACGCGTGTGCTGTTATCATTTTTCTTAATTCCTTTTTATAAAAGTCGCTTTTGTTTTGTTTAGTCGAACCAATTATTGCTGGCACTAAAAGTCCTAAGAGTGGATTCACAAATAATAGCAATGATGATAAGTAAAGTCCTTTAATACTTCCCGTTTGATCCTTGTCTATACTTATTTGGTTTACATTTGGCATGATTAATTGCTCTAAAGGTATTTCTAATACCTGACTAATTTGTTTTAAACTAAATCCACTAATTTCTTCTGTTCCCTTTTCAACTCGTTGTATCGTCCTTAAGGAGATACCAGCCACCTCTGCCAGATCCTGTTGTGTCAGTCCCCTCTGCTTTCGCATGAATTTTATCTGTTCTTGAATATTTTGTCTTTCCATAAGACGAAAGTGTAAAATGTTATTTATATAATGAATTATAACATGTGCCAAAAATATGTCAAAAACATGCAAATGCATTTAAAGGGCATTATTGTATTAGAATACCTTTGGAGATAAATATTTTAACATTTGATAATTATTGATATTCAACTTTTCTATTCCATAAAATGTCGTAATCGTCTATCCAAAACTTGTTTTATGTTAGATGGAAAGGAATTATAGACTTTGATATACCTTTCAAAATCCTGCTTACTATTTACTTGAAAATTATATATCTGAATAATAACATCGCTAGATATGTGTTTCTTCATAAATAGAATTTCTTGAGTAATCAATTCATTTTTCACAAGATCTAGCCAAGGTTCATGTAACGTTGCGCTAACTATCTTGGCTTCATCGTACATTTTATGCTCAATATAATAATTCTCTACCTGTTGCAAGCTATCTTTCTGATGTCGGTTTTTATGCTTAAATCCATCTAATAAATCAAGGTATTGACAATACAGCTTATTATTTAATCCATTAGATTTTACCCACATGTGAGTAGGTTCGTCCGCCACTTGATTAAATAATATCTCTTCCAACTCGTCCTGATTATAAACTTTATCGAACGATAAGTTGTATTCATTGGCCTCTTCATTGTCTAACCAAAAAGTCGTTGATAAAAAATATTTTGGGACTCCTAACTCAGGCTGTCGTGAAAATCGTTCAATATCTTGAGGTCTAAGTAAGTCCCTTTTCCATGAAAACACCGCTTGATAAATCCCTTTTGGAAGATTCTTTATAGATATGTTAAAATCATTACTATTGAGACTATCCGAAAATACCTTTCCTCCACTATTTAAGTGATACAAATCGATATAAAATGGTGGACTAACATTGAGATTGCCTGAAAAATAATTACTATTTGAGACGTTACAACTGACTAAATAAAAAATTCCAAAATAAATAAAAGAATATCTCTTAAAAATAGTCCTTTTAAAACACCAAATGATATCTTTAAACATTATTGCACTGTAATAATTTAAGAAACATTGGATTGAGAATTGAAAAAAGTTATAGCAAGCCAAAGCAGTAACTTTTTTTATAATTTCAAATCTACCCAACAAATTCCTATAACATATTAAATTAAGTATGGTATTGCTATGTAAATACGTCCACAAAATCAATCATTAATTATATTGTGGACGTATTTATAAAATTCACCCTTCAATTAATAAACAAAAGAAAAATAATAATTAGGATCTTCTACACTAGTAAATTGAATACCCGGACCAAAATTTTCATCTTTTATAAATGACAATTTAAAATCGTGATTTATCATCTTTTTGAAGAATGTTTGGTTCATGTATGGCACCATTATTCCTCCATTATTTGTAGTATTTTTGACAGAAAGGAAACGTATTGTACCATTCTCAAGGTCGATTGAATAATTCATTACATATCCACCTATAAACCTTGTATTATCTTGATAAATATACCCATCCATTGTAATCAATTTTTTAGCATCATTGAAGTTATAAAAAGATTCACCAACGGTTAAGTTATACCCTCCTGTTTTTGAAAGCCGTACATATTCATTCCAATCAACAGAATAACTGGTAGACCATGTTTTTAGCGGAAGATAAGAACTATAATTATAGACACCTGGTTGGTACATATCTGTAATTGCAGTTCCTAGTTTATATTGAGGAGGTAGCAAATATTCTTCGGACTTATTAATAGTGAATGACTTGCCAGATACAGAATGTAATTTATAAACACCATTTTCCTCAGTAACATTAGTAAATTTTTCACCATCAAAAGAGACATCACCTAGTAAAATCAGGTTTTTATTAAGGCTGTAAAAATATGGAATTTGAACACTTTCTACCTTACCATCAATCATTGCCATAAGATTTATCTGCTTGGCAGCAATATTTAAAGTAAATTCACAATTTGCCTTATTTAAAGAAACTACATTAATTCCTTCTTCAAAATAAGTATTTACATCTTCAATACTAGTCAATAACTTTTTAGTTAAAAAAGCATTTTCCTCAGCAGCCGTAGCTTTAACCAATATAAGAGGCTGAACAAATTTACGCCCCTGAAAAAATAGTGTATCTCCATGAGTCTTAACATAATCATACTCATTATCGCTACCCAACCCCTTACCTGGTGCACCTCCGTACACGTCAGGATTAGGATCTTGTAGCTTGGTTATATAATTATATGTATCGAAAGACAAAGTTGCATACATGATTTGGCGTATACGATAGGTAGACTCTTTTATTTCAGAAGCACTCGTTTCGTCCAAATCAGCAACCATTTTCAGCCTGTCATTTTCACCAAATTTCATATAAAATCCATATCCTCCATTGCTAATAGAGGTAGTTGTGTAGGCTTTCCATCCATTCGCTGCAGCTACCAAAGTATTTTTCACATAAGCTAATGTATCCGCAATGCGTTGCGTGGGATCCCCAAAAATGGGATCGACTTCTTTTGGTTTACTACAGCTAATAGTTAATAAAACCAAAAACATTAAATAAAATATATTTTCATAACTTAATACTTTCTCAAATTAACTTTCCCCATAAATGTTACGCTCGGATCCTCAGTATTTTTCAATACAAAATATTGCAAATAATCAGTTGGATTAACGGTCAAATCGACGCTCTTCCATTCGGCAGAAAAGCTGGTACTACCCAGATAATCTATCAAGGGTTGTACATCTTGCAGAATCAAACTTCTATTACCGTTATTATAAATTGCGCCCGTTCCTTGTACTGCTGATTTAGAGATCTTAAACGTATTATCATCATTCTTAACAATATCAAAATCATAAGCGGCATTATAAGTACTATTATCATCTCCGTATCCAATATTTAGTGTTGCTTTTGTTTCAGAAACGAATTGAAACATCATTGTTTTAGTTCTATACCCTTCTAATCCGTCAAGAATATTCATAAAAAGATCTCGTTGTTTATTAGAAATTGCATTTTCTAAACCCCAAGTACTCCTGATATCCCAATCCAATGAACCTAGATAATTACTATTAAGTGCCGTTGCAGCAGAATATCTTGTCGAGTTATACGTTTCGCTCATTATACGCTGAAATTCAATTTGCAATTGCGTAACATCAATATTAAAGTTTTGCATCATATAGTCCCGAACAATTGACTCCTTCTGTTTAAATTTAGGATAGGCATCTTTTCCACTATTGTACGCAAAATCATCATAATACAATTGCCCAGCTACTATCAAGTGAGATAACACTTCCGCAAAATCTTCACCTATGGACTTACGGGCATAGGGAGTAATGAAGCCAAGAGAACGTGCCAATGCTGTAGTATTCTCTTGTGCAGTCCAATTCGAATAATAATCTCCCACACTTACCCTTCCATATTCGCCAGGAATAAATCTATTTTGATTCAGGATATGGGTAAACTCATGATGGATTACCTGTAAATTCCCAAGAACAGAATTGGCGTTCTCAGTACTAAAGTTATTTATGCCATACAATGTAATCCTTCTTCCTCCATCTGCGGTACCACCTTTTACAGAACCATCTACATCATAATCACCTGATCCAAATAAGGCAAATTGTTTGGGTGTATAAGTTTTAATAAAAGGAATACCCCCGATCTTTTGTAAAGATCCAAAACCCCTTAATAACAACGTCCATTTGTGGAATCACTTTAGCTTCATCTGCTGGAGCTATATTTTTATTGATATCATGCATATTACGCTGATACCGGTAAACCACCTCAATATTATAGGGATCTGTTAAATTAGTTGTAATCCATTTATCAATTTCCCCGGGTACGAATGTATCGTAATTTTCAATTTTCACATTGAGTTTTTCCTCCTTTGTACAAGAGTATAAGCCAGTTATTAAACTAACTAGTATAAATATTTTTACTGTCGTTTTCATAATTTACCTTGGATTTTGTTCAACACCGGACAGTTTCGCTTCTTCCGGAATTTGGAAAACGCGTCTTGGATCCTCTGGTTTCAATTCTATATAAGACTCACTTTCATCATTTGCTATGACAAGGTGCTTTACCGTAATTCCCTTACGAATAATATCCAACCACCTTAATCCCATAGACATAAAACCGACTTGTTTAAATTGTAACACCGTTTGAATAAGGGCTTCCTTATCATCCTGTACACCAAAAAACAATTTGGATTTTTCTGTAGTTACGGCATGGTTTGCCGGATTGTAATTCTCAATTCGGTTGCTTGCCATTAAATTCATATCGGCTATACCAGCTCCAGTATTTCCGAGCTCTAAATATGCTTCTGCTCTATTCATCAAAGCTTCATCCGTAATTAAAACTGGAACCATTAACATGGGGAAACCCGTATTGGCAGTTGTATTGGTGACATACCAATATTCTTTCCATATATACGTAGTATAATGAGGGGCACCATAAGAAACTCCAAAATTATAAAATTTACCACCGGCTGCTGTATTGCCATTATATATGTCTTGAAATACGTTTATACCCATAGCATAACGATTATTCCACCACCTCTGATAGCCACTATAGGTTTCATTTATTAATAAATTATAGGGCTGCTCGGCTTTTGCGAAAACCGTGTGCACCTCTTCAAATGTCATTTTTTTAAATGTTGAATTATAAGGGATCAGCTTGCCCGCAAAATTGCCACCTGCAAAAATCTTATTTGCATTGTCAATGACTTTCTGCCATTCGCCAGTAAACAAATAAAATCTCGTAGCGAAAGCATGGGCCGCAGCGGGCGTGAAATGGTATTTAGGTACTGTCCACTCAGCAGGGTTAGCATCTAAAAGGGCTAGTCCTTCTTCTAAATCCTTCCGGATATTTTCATAAACAGACTGAACTGTCCCACGATCATACTTTTCTATAACTTTTGTTTCTGGTTTTGTTACATAAGGGATTCCTGGAGACGTATTACTTTCTGGTTTTTTATGATCATATACTTTTGCAAAAAAGTTGACAAGCATAAAATGTGCATATGCACGTGCTACTAATGCTTCTCCTTTATATGCCAAAACCTCGTCTCCAAAGTTATTTGATTCAATTGCATCCAAAGCATGATTGCTGCAGCAATAGCTTCATAACATTTATTCCAATAACCAGTAGGTGTATCAGAACCGCTATCTTTAACATCTTGCCAACGGTACAATGCTGGAACCGGTTGATATAAATCTCCTACACCTTTGTCTTCCACATTGTCTGAATAAGTCTCAGCCATAGCAAGATAATTATTAAAAGGATAGGCAGAAGTAATGAGTCTCTTAACTTTATCGACTGTATTAATTTCTGCACGCATATCCGGTTGTTGATCCAGATATTTACTACAACTGCCTAATAACAATGTCGATGAGATTATTAAATATTTAAAATTTGAAAGTTTCATAGTTTAGTCTTTTAGAATCCTAATTTTACAGATAATGTCACTTGTTTCGGAACTGGAAGAGCTACGCCTCCATTGCTATAAAACTCAGGGTCGACACCGTTTAACTTTTTGTCCGAATGCAGCAACCAAAGGTTATTACCAACCAAATTGAACTGAGCGGTTCTAAATTTAATCTTAGAAACTAATTCTTTTGGAACATTATAACCTACGGAAATCTGTGATAAACGAATATAATCACCCTTAGCTACACGTTCGCTAGAATAGTTGTAAGCGTTATAAGTATAATTTGATGCGTTACGATCGCCATTGGAATTCTTAATATCAAATTCGGAAGTTAATCCATCTAATGTAGAAGGGATGACTGTTAGGAACTCATCACCTTTAAAAATAAAGCGGTTAACTAAATCTCTTGATACATTATACATATCCAAATAAGTTGCTGAATATGTTGGCTGCAAACGTACTTTACTTCCAAATGCAAATTTTAACAAAAACGACAAATTGAAATTTTTATATTCTAGACGGTTATAATATCCTCCAGCAACGGTTGGATCAACTGGACCTTCATATTTTAAGAAATTTGTTTCATTATCCTGCAACCAAAAGTAAGTCTCACCAGGAGTTCCATCCGTTCCAATATAAGTGGGATATCCTCCATTTGTTGCCAATTTATCAAAATCTATTGAGTATAATCCGCGATGAGGTCGTCCAAGCATAGCGCCACCTTCAGCAGAAACAAGATTCCAGATATTACGTGTTACATCAAGTTTTGTAATTTCAGTTTTATTAAAACCTAAGGTAAATTGTGTCCGCCAAGTGAAACCTTCTGGATTTTTGAAAGGATAACCGCCTAATTGAATATCTATACCTTGGCTTTTCATATCGGCATAATTGGCTAATTTCTCAAATTTCCCTCCGATACCCGATGTGCGTATTGGGCCAATTAGATCAAAGATATTACGCTTATAGTAATCAAAATTTAGATCAATTCGATTGTTCAAAAATGATAAATCCGTACCAATATTCAATTCGTACATCTTTTCCCATGTCAATTCTGAATTTTCTAAATCATCGAGGCTGATTTTTCCTTCTTTTTCTCCCTCAAAAGGTCTATACGTAGTAGCATTATAGAATACTGCTGAAGAATTGGATGCATTCCCCATGTTAGCAACTAAGCCATAGGTTCCACGTAATCGCGCACCAGAAAGAATACCATTGTCCTTATTAAAGAAGTTTTCTTGATCAATATCCCAAGCTCCAGACAGATTCCAAGTAGGTAACCACCTTGCCACATTTGTCCGTCCCATTTTATTGGATCCATCATAACGTGTGGTAAAGTTAAATGAATACTTATTCATATAGTTGTATGCACCTCGAATAGCATAAGCAATCTTACGATCATAAGTATAATTCATCGCGAACGGTTTATCGCCTGATTCTATCAATTTTTTATAATAGCGAGAACTAGGTAATACCAAATTACCATTACCATATTCTATACCTGGCCCGTTAAAATCATGACTTTGCTTATCTCCAAACTGAAGTTCGTATGTACCAAATAGATTTAAAGAATGGTCATTCCAGGTTTGATTATATTCCAAATTATGGCGCATATAATAACTGATCATATTATTATTTGCCAAATTGAAAAATCCACCATTTGGAAGGATAACATATTTATCTGTATTTGGAAAATCAGGATCTGCATATAAAAACCTATTTCCACTGTTTACAGTTTGATCTTGGTTCGCCCGATATGCTTTTGATAAATTAGCATTCTCTGTAATCATATGCTGCCTTTCCGAATTGTAATAACGATACATACCGTTTGCAGAATAAGTTAAGGAAGGTAAAATTTTGTAGGTAATCCCCGCCTGAACTTTGATATCCATTAATTTGAGTTTGATATAGTTATTATCTAACTCATTTAGAATATTGAACGGTGCATAATCCCGAGTAAAAAACTCACGATCACCATTTTCATCAAAAGCCGTAATTATCCGACTGGTATTTAAGGAATAAGAATATGGATTGATATCAAAATCACGCGAATAGCTTCCATACACGGCATCAGAGTTACGGTTCAGCGTACCTGGAGCCCGTTGATCTCTAATATTTCCCTGAAAGATAAACTCTGTACTTAGTTTATCACTGATTTTATAATTATTTCGAATATTAGCAGTAAAACGTCTCGCTTGATTACCAAGCGTGTAACCTGGATCATTCATAAAACTAGTAGAAGCATAGGTTTGTGCTTTACTTGTACCTGAACTCATACTCAAAGAATGGTCATGTGCTATATTACTTTTAAACAGCTCATCAAACCAGTCCGTATTTGTATTAGCGTAACGTTGCAAAAACTCATAGCGGGAAGGGGCGTCATTACGTAACGCATATGAATCCGTTTTCGGATCATAATCATACATTAAATTATACATTTTATTAAATACTCCTCCTGTAGGGGCTCTTGAAACTTGTGAATGATTCAGATACCCTTTATTCTCCATATCAATAATCAATTGCATCTGCTCTGCAGAATTCATGATATCAAATTGATTATAATTAGGTTTAATGTAAGTTGTAAAATTACCTGAATAATTAAAATTAACTGCACCGTCTGTATTGCGCCCTCTCTTTGTATTTACTACTACAACTCCATTCATCGCTGCTGCACCATACATTGCTGTAGCGGCAGCATCTTTTAAAACTGTAATAGATTCAATATCATCTGGATTTAAACCGGCTACGGAAGATCCTAATAATGTGTTGGCATCACCTGTTGAAAGTGCTTCATTCGAAATATTAACAGCTTCGTCCAAGATAACACCATCAATAACCCAAAGGGGTTTATTATCTCCCGTAAGAGAAGTTGCTCCACGGACACGAATCTTAGGTGCAGCCCCAAATGTTCCGGATACATTTTGTACTGAAACACCAGCAACCTGTCCTTCTAACATTCTCGATATATCTGGCACTCCTGCGCGCTCTGCCTCTTTAGCATCAATTTTTGATGATGCCCCTGTAAACAGCTTGCGATCCAAATTTTGATAACCTGTTGCTACTACATTAACAATGTCCAATTGTTGTTCTGTACGATTCAATGTTATTGAAATAACATTTCTTTCATTAATAGCCGTTTCAATTTGAGTAAAACCTACATATCGAATAATTAAGGTAGCATTGGCAGGAGCATTTATTTTAAAATTACCACTATTATCTGTTTGTGTTGAAACGCTTGTTCCTTTAACAGTTATACTCGCTCCTGTCAAAGGTCGCCCTTCCTTATCTTTGACTGTTCCACTAACGGTATTTTGCAATACAACCTCTGAGGTTTTATTACTACTTTTTCAATATTATTGATAGTAATCGTATTGGCAATGACTTTATAGGTATAGTTATTATCACTTAAAACTTCTTCAAGTGCATCTTCAAGACTTGCGTCTTTTAAATTTAGACTTATTCTCTTCGCACCTCTAGTGACATCGTCACTGTAAAGGAAACGATGCTTTGTCTGTTTGCCAATAGCTGATAACGCATCTTCGACCCTAACATTTTTGAGTTTAAGGTTGACCTTTGCGCAATCCCTTCAGCCTGGACACCAGTAACGAAAGCAAACATTAAAAAGGTACTAATTTTCATAATACGTAAAGGTTTGCAAAATAACGAGTCTTGAGAATCCCAAGGTCGTTTTTTGCCAAATGGTAAGTTATTCATACATTTACATTTGGTTAATGAGTTAATTTTTCGGTTAGCTTCTTAATTAAGAATAGATACAGGGATGCTGCAACATCTCTGTATTTTTGTTTAATAATTAGGTTTAGTATTTATTCTCCATATCGTGTTATTTATTTTTAATAATTAATTGATCTCCATCTATCTTAAACCGCAAATCACTTACATATTCTAACATCTCTAATACCTGCGAAAGTGGAACATTGCGATCAACTGATCCGGTGATTGCTTTATTTCTATTGACCCCTTGGTCAAATTTAGCTTCTACATCATACCAATTAGATAACTGATCGACAATGGATTGAACATTATCTTTATTAAAATAAAATTCATTATTATGCCATGCCAGGTCCTTTGCCAAATCTGCATAACCTTTATTGAGTCTTCCATCAACAGATTCTGCAAACTCTCCTGGCTGTAATATGATAGCAAGATCAGCATTGGACACTTCAACTTTTCCTTCTTCCAAAGTTGTTCTTACTTTTTTACTATAAGCGTCAACATTAAAATGTGTACCTAAAACTTTAACGTCAGTACCATTCGCTTGGACTATAAAAGGACGATCAACATCTTTAGATACTTCAAAATAAGCTTCGCCATCCAATTGTACCTTACGCTCTCCTGATCCAAAAGACTCAGGGAACTTCAATCTGGACATCGCATTAATCCAGACCTTAGTACCATCTGATAGTTCGAGCTTATAATAACCGCCTTTCGGAACAACTAAAGTGTTATACCTGAGTTCTGCACCTCCATAATGACCTTTTACATACTCCAGCTGATCATTGCTAAGCTTAATGTTATTGGCTATTTGCCCGTTATTACGATTACTGAGATCAAAAGTTTCACCATTATCCAATATTAACAAGGCATCATTTGAAGCTGGCTTTATATCATTTTTATGTTTGGTAGATTGGATGGCAATTATCTTTGAATTCTTAGGTGATTTATTTTGATATAAAAAGAGGAAACACAAGACTAAACATGAGGCAATAAGTGGAATCCAAATTTTAAGATTAAAATTATTTTCAACTTTTTGCGTGCTATTTTGCTTTTTTTCTAAATTATTCCAAGCTTGCTCAACATCAATTGATCTTAAAAACTTTAAATCTTCTTCAACTTTATGGGATTGCTTAAAATTAGCGTACAATTTTTTGTTTTCATCCGTTAAATTTATCCAATTTTCAAGCACAGTTTTTTCTTCAATAGACAGTTCCCCGACTAAAGATTTTTTGATGATTTCAGCAATAATAAAAGGTTTACTCTTCATAATATATAATAAAGAAACTTTGCTCGCCCGAATGGGTGACAACAATTTTTAAAAAAAGTAAATTTCTTGAAAGAATAAAGTGAAACAGGCTTATAGAGATTATATAACACCATTAACATAAATATATAACAGTGATTCATAAAAGATATGAACCTAAAAAAATAACCTGCTTTTGACTAATAAAATACTGGTAAGAGAAAAATCAATTTGAGTTTGATCTATATAGAATGCGGGAAGCATCTATCGAAACATGTTATAGAAAATCAACGCTAGGGGCAACAATTCAGGATTCATTTTCTTCATAATTGTTTTTAACCCACGTTGCTTTTGAGTTTTCACAGTATTAACACTAATATTTAGCTCTTTAGAGATATCCTGATTACTTAATCCTTCAAAGTATCCCATTTTAAATACGATACGACAGCCTTCAGGCATGCTTTGCATAATTTTATGAACCTCTGCGATAACTTCCGAATGAATAATATCTAATTCTAAAGAATCGTTGCTGCACTCATTAAATGGAGAATTTAACCAATACTTCTCAACAACCCTTTCTTTCCGCTTGCTATTTAAAAATGCATACCTCACAGAAGTATAAAGGTAATTCTTTATAGCACCCTGATGTGTAGAAATATGATCTTCATGGTTATAATAAGAAATGAATGCATCCTGTGCCAGATCTTCAGCTTCTGTAGCGTCCCCACATAGCTTCCATGCAAAATGACATAGGCTTCTATAATGTTCTTCAAATAATTGTTTATGGACGTTACTGTTCATTTAAAACATAAATTTGGTCAAGTACAAATTATTAATTAGGTAGTTTTTAAACGGTTTAGCATGTTAGTTCAAAACGAAGTTAATGTTAAATTTTGTTAAATACTATAGTCATTCGAAATTAATTTCTCATAAAATTACACCTCCAATTCAGAAATAACCGTCAATTTTTCTTATATTGTAGCCTTTCACAAATATTAAAAACAAAGACTAAATGCTATTTACCGTTCTAATAGGACTAATAACATCGAGCCTTATTGTTCCATTTGGCAAATTCGTAAAAACTAAATGGGGAATTATTCTCGCATTCATACCGCTACTTTTATTTCTTTATTATCTCCAATATCTACCATTAATAAATTGGGATAGATCATATGTACAGCATATTGACTGGATACCCTCACTAGGTATAAATTTTGATTTTAGACTAGATGGATTATCACTCCTTTTTTCTTTATTAATAACAGGAATCGGAACCTGTATATTTTTTTATGCTAAATCATATTTAAAAGATGATCCATATATCGATCGTTTTTTCGGATACTTATTTATGTTCATGTCAGCTATGCTCGGCCTTGTACTGTCTGACAATATTTTTCTATTATTTACCTTCTGGGAACTGACCAGCATCAGCTCGTTTTTCTTGATTGGTTTTAATAATGAAAAAATAGAATCTAGAAAAAGTGCCCTGACAGCATTAAGCGTAACTGGACTAGGAGGCTTCTTTTTATTGGCAGGTCTTGTTCTAATCGGTAATATTGCCAATACCTATTCCATCTCCGAGCTCGTAAGTAAGGCTCAACTAATTCAGGAACATCAGCTATTTCCTTATATATTAGGTCTTATCATCTTAGGTGCTATGACCAAATCTGCACAATTTCCATTTCATTTTTGGTTACCTGGTGCTATGAAAGCGCCTACCCCAGTATCTGCTTACCTGCACTCAGCAACTATGGTAAAAGCTGGTATCTACCTACTTGCACGTTTTTATCCCATTTTAGGCAATAATACAGCGTGGACGTATAGCCTCATGATTATTGGTGGAATCACAATGCTATATGGAGCTTTTCATTCTCTTTTTAGAACTGATATGAAGGGCGTACTCGCTTATTCAACCATATCGGCATTAGGTATTTTAGTTTTTTTGTTAGGTCTTGGCACCCAAGATGCCATCATCGCTGCCTCTGTTTTTATTGTTGTGCATGCACTATATAAAGCAACATTATTTTTAATTACAGGTATTATTGATCACGCCACCCACACTCGGGACCTATCTGTACTGCAAGGATTGAGAAAGGTTTTATTACCTGTTGCAATTGCTGGTTTTTTAGCCGCTATATCCAGTGCCGGAGTACCTTTAACATTTGGATTTATTGGAAAAGATTTAATATATGAAGCGACATTACATAGTGAAAAACATTTAGCTATTTACCTGACTGTTGCAGCAGTAATAACAAATATTTTATTGGTATCTGCGGGTTTCATGGCTGGTATCAAACCATTTTTTGGGAAACTTCCTGAAAATTTGAGAAAATAAAACTTCCTGCAAAATCGCTTTGGATACCTCCGTTTATACTTGCACTCTTAGGAGTCGTTTTTGGTTGTTTCCCAACTTTATTGGCGATCTGATCGCACAACCCACCGTAAATAGTATTATGTCCGTTAAAAGTGATTTTCAACTTAAAATATGGCATGGATTTAATACTATTTTGCTATTAAGTGCCATAACTATAGTACTGGGCACAGTTATCTATTTTATCAATAAGCCAAATGAACATAAATTAAAATGGATTGAACAATTAAATTTCATAGCGCCGATTACCATTTTTCAAAAATGTTATCGGACCATTTACAATTTCTCGACAAGTTATTCGCATTATTTCCATAACGGATATCTTCGCTCTTACCTATTGAAGATCATCATATTTGCAGAGGTTCTTTTAGCTTATCAACTTTACCTTGGTGGCCCACTACATATCAACTGGGAACTACTATCAGCAGTAAGCGTATACGAAGTGGTTACTATTCTGATCGTATTTGGAGCTGTCGCTCTCACCTTGAGCACTTCTTCAAGGCTAACCGCTGTAGTTTCAACTAGTGTCATTGGATACGGTATCTGTTTACTTTTCGTATTCTACAGTGCTCCGGATTTGGCTATGACACAATTTACAATAGACACGCTAACAGTAGTTCTATTTGTTCTTGTTCTCTTTAAATTACCTCCATTTCTAAATCTTGCCAATAAAAGAGTACTGATAAGGGATGCGGTGGTTGCCATCATATTTGGGATAATCTTAGCTTTGGTGGCCATTCGCGTACTACATGTTCCTACGAATATTGCGATAAGTGACTTCTATGGTAAAAATGCATATCTATTAGCGAAAGGTAGAAATGTCGTAAATGTACTGCTTGTTGACTTCAGGGGGTTTGATACCATGTTTGAAGTTGTTGTATTATCGATCGCTGCATTAGGTGTGTACAGCTTATTAAAATTACGTTTAAAATCATCGGAGAAAGAATAATATGAAAAGTACTATTTTACAAACAGCTTCAAAATATTTGTTGCCTATACTTCTTTTATTTTCCTTTTTTCTATTATTAAGAGGACATTACTACCCAGGCGGTGGTTTTGTCGGAGGTTTGGTTGCATCCATTGCTTTTGTCTTACACAGTTTCGCTCATGGTACTGAAGAAACAATGAAGATATTGCGTTATAAACCCCTATCCTTACTTCCTATCGGATTAGGAATATCTGCATTCAGTATGTTTATGCCAGCACTTTTCGGACTGCCTGTAATGACTGGATTATGGCTGGAACATCCGATCCCAGTTATTGGTATGATTGGTACAGCACTACTCTTCGATCTTGGTATTTACCTCGTGGTCATCGGAGTTGTTTTAACCATTTTATTCACCATTTCACTCAGTTCAGATTAACATTGCAATGGAAATACTACTTATTTTACTCATAGGCGTATTATATGCGACAGGCATATATCTTATTTTAAGAAGAAGTATGGTTAAACTACTTCTAGGAATTATGCTACTTGGAAACGGCACCAATATTTTGATATTTCTCTTGGGTAATATCACCAAAGGAAAACCGCCGATCATTAGAGATGGATTGAAAGTCTTTCAAGATATATATGCAGATCCAATACCTCAAGCATTAATTTTAACCGCAATTGTCATTAGCTTCGGCTTAACTTCCTTTGCTATTGTACTATTAAAACGTGTTTATGCACTAATTAACACGGACGATCTAGACAACTTAAACACACCCGAAGACGAAGATATATGATTGATAATCAAATTATAGCAACAGTACTTGTACATTTATTTACTGCAATCATACAGTTAGGTTTTTGGAGAAAAACAGGTCCACAACGTATCCTCAGCATTGGCGGCAGTTTCATAAGTTTAATTTTTGCCATCAAATTATTTGCTAAAGTATTTAATGGAGACATACTCATTATGCATGCGGCCAATTGGGAGGCTCCTTTCGGAATTGTATTTGTAGCAGATTTACTAAGCTCCACCTTAGTTCTGCTCACAGCGATAGCGACTTTAGCAGTATCTATTTTCTCTGCAACAGGTATCGGCCGGCAACGTATACTCTACGGTTACTTCCCTATCTTCCACTTTTTAGTGATGGGATTAAATGGTGCATTTTTAACCGGAGATATTTTCAATCTTTACGTGTTTTTTGAAGTTATTATTATTTCATCCTTTGTATTAATGACCCTGGGAGGTCGGAAAGCACAATTAGACGGGCGCTGTAAAGTGATATGGCGATGAATATACTCGCTTCTACTTCTTCTTAACTGGAATCGGTATTCTTTATGGTATATCGGGGTCTTTAAATATTG
>NZ_ASZT02000013.1:0-61483 GCF_001006065.1 Sphingobacterium sp. IITKGP-BTPF85 | reverse complement strand
TTTGCAGGACTGGACTATAAATGAAAATTTACCACAGGGAGGCCGAGCTTTTTGGCGTATGGACGCCGAAGCTGCAGGTTCTGGTGTAACAGGAGATCTATTGGCACATTGTATTGATTTAGCTATGTGGCTAAATGGTGGTATTAAAGATGTTTCTGCAATGACAGAAATTTTTGTGAAGCAACGTTTACGTGAGGAAACTGGGAAAATGGAAGATGTCAAAATTGATGATGCTTGTATATTTCACTGTCATTTTGTTAATGGTTCCTTGGGGTTATTTGAATCTACGCGCTATGCCCGAGGGCATAAAGCACTTTTTACATTTGAAATTAATGGAGAGAAAGGTTCATTACGTTGGGATCTGCATGATCTTAATAAATTGGAATATTTTAATAATGCAGACGAGTCAATCGTTAAAGGCTGGCGCTCGATTCATGTGACCGATGGTGATCAACCTTATATGGATAAATGGTGGGTACCGGGATTATCCATCGGTTATGAACACTCATTTGTTCATCAAGTAGCAGATTTTCTAAAAAGTGTAGAAACTGGTGAAGAATGTCATCCTACTTTTCGAGATGCCTATGAGACCCAAAAGGTGTGTGAAGCCGTTTTATTGTCTGCTAAAAACAAATGTTGGGCGGACAATGATGTAGATTGGAACAATTAATGTTAAATTAACTTTTAGCTCATAACAATGAACAAGATGATAAAATATGGATATCTGACTGCTACAGCTTCGCTTTTGATGCTGGCCTGCAATGCCGGAAATACGAAACATGATCAGGGGCAGCATGCCGTTCTTGATAGTTCAGTACAAGAAGGGTTTGTCGCAATGCTTGATTCTAATACATTGAAGGATGGGAGGGAGATAGTAGCTATTGGCGTATGGAGAGTGGTATATTGATTGGTGAAATTAAAGCTGATGCAGAACCTTTAAAGAATAATACTTTTTTAATTTGGAAAGGTGGAGAACCGGGTGATTTTGTATTGAAGTCCGGATTTAGGATCTCCGCAGATGGTAACAGTGGTATTAATTATCGGAGTGAACGTTTTGGGAACTTACCGTATGCTCTGAAAGGATATCAGGCTGATATTGATGGTCGGCATCTCTATACCGGCCAAAATTATGAGGAACGTAATCGTACTACTTTAGCTTATCGCGGGCAACAGACAGAAATACCGAACCCAACTGCAGGTGAATCTGGCGCTTCGAAAGGTAATGCCTGGAGTACCCTGATTGTGCGAGACACTTTGGCGACGGCAACGCAACTTGCTGATGCGGTTAAAGTTGGCGACTGGAACGAAATTGAAATTGTTGCAAAAGGTAATAAGTTATCTCACTATATCAATGGAAAGTTGATTTCGGAGGTCGTGGATAATGATAAGCAACATCGGAAGCAGAGTGGATTGATCGGTGTGCAGGTCCATGTGGGACCACCGATGAAAATCGAATATAAAGATATGAAAATTAAAATACTGGACTAACTTAACATAATCATTTTAAATATTTTTTTTAAAAATGATTATATGGTCATTATGATCTGTGTTATATGCCGCATATTTAAATAGATTTTATGCATAACAATCTTTTGGTTAATTTACCTTAATTGCCAATGGATTTGAAATTAGGTTTTAGAACAAAAAGCGCAACTCCATGCTGTGCTTTTTGTTTATTTCTGTTTCTCATTTTTTAGGCTCCTCTCATAGGCCATTGAAATAGGACTGGTTCTCTCAATCTCTTAGTAAGAAGTGTTTTTGTTGAATTTTAGTTCAGTTATAAAAAGTTGGAAAGACCTTATAAATTTTGCTAGTTTTGTTTCGTAAATTCTGAATCTCGTTTACTTTCTCCATTCAAATGAAGAGATCATACCGGAAAGTATTTCATTAGTTTAGTAGATGTTCTATTTGAATGAATTCAGATAATGAAGTTCTCTTATAATGGCGGAGTATTTCATATCTATTTTAATGAAGCAGGAAAGCACCTAAATAGAAAATTGTACTAGATTTAATATCCAAATTAACCATCAAAAATTAATGGCCAATACGTTATCTGTATATGTAAAGAATATCCTATATCGGCTTAGTAATGTAGGGGTTGACCCTGAAATGTCTTATGTTGAATCTCAGTATACTAAGCTGATCAATATCTTAAATTGGATAGGAATGTGCTGTATGCTTAGTTATGCTATTGTTAATTTCGGTAATGAACGTTATTTTCTTTCTTTTCTAAACTTATTGAATGTTTGCGATGCGACAACAGTGCTTATATTGAATAAGTATCGAAAGTATCTGAGTGCACGACTAGTAATGGTGATCTCAAGATTAATCATCTATACTGTGGCTGGATTGTATTTTCATAACGGTGGCGAATACTTTCTGGTGGCATTGCTGATCACGACCAGCTTGATGATTGATAACAAATGGATCAGGTTTTCTTTATGTTTTTTAATTTTTATAGCTTGTGTGGCCGTGATTTTATTTCCTCAACCACCTTTACTGGGATCTCCCGTTCCTCCAGAACAGGCTTATGCTAATATGATTGTAGGGATTTTATTGATAGTCGGTGTGGTGAGTTTCTTTAAAAGTATCCAGGGTACCTATCAGCAGGAAATTGAAAAACAGCGTCAAGCCTTATTTTCTTTAAATAAGGATAAAGAAAAGATGTTTTCAATTTTGGCACATGATATTCGCAGTCCTATGGTAACACTTGAAAATTTACTGCAGATGTTTCATGAGGATTTGCTGACGCATAATGAAAGAATCGAAACTATCGGTCTGTTGAAAGATCAAGTCTCCCAATTGGGCTCGGTTATGGACAATTTATTACGATGGAGTGTGCGGGGGATGCAGGGAATTCAAACTATAAAAGTTACTTTTTTACTTCGGCCTTTAGTGCTGGAATTATTTCATTTTTTGATTTCCTTGTACGACAAAAACAACTTACGGTAGATATAAATATACCTGAGTCCATGAGTCTTTTTGCTGATTATGATCAAACGGCTGTTATCTTAAGAAACTTATTGAGCAATGCGATAAAATTTAGTGAGGTTTGCGGACGTGTAAAGGTTTTTGCAGATGTTAAAGGCAATATGATTGATATTTTTATTAAAGATGAGGGAATGGGAATGGATGACCGCCGAATAAATATGTTGTTTACCTCCTCTCAGTTATCTACAAAGGGGACGATAGGAGAAAGGGGGTTTGGTCTCGGGTTAATTCTTTGTGCTGAATTTACCCGATTGAATGAAGGAACTATTCGGGTAGAAAGTAAGTTGAATAAAGGTTCAGTATTTGCCGTTTCATTACCTAAAAATAGTTAGTAGTCCTTTTGTAATGGGGTATCAATATATTAAATAGAGACTTATTGACATATAAAAACACTTCAATCGGTAATTTCATTTTCCATTATTTTGAATAACTGGGGTTTATTTACATGCATTTCTCTCTTGTGAGAAAAATGTATAAATTTATTATTTAAGGAATCTAGTTATATGAAAATCTTTAATATGGAAAAAGGTTTTTAAGGTTAATTGAGTATTTATACGTTTGAGATGTGAAAATAAAATTTTTAGTATTTGAACTTTTTTTTAAAAAAGTTTTTTTAATCATTAAAACAAAATAACTAAATCTAATGTAAATAGTCAGTGTAGATCTACAAGTAATGATCTACCAATTATATTTAACATTTAAAAACACACGAATTATGGAGAAAAGTATTGTTCAAAAGGTTTTAAAATTCTGGTATTTACCTTTAATTGCTGGCATATTGTATATTATAGTAGGTGTTTATGCAGCAGCTGCACCTTTTAGCTCTTTTCTGGCTTTGAGTATATTTTTAAGTGTTGGAATTTTGATCAGTGGCGTATTTGAATTGTTTTATGCATTATCGAACCGTAAGAACAGTGATAATTGGGGTTGGCATTTGGTTGGTGGTATGCTGAATTTGTTTATTGGTGTATTGCTTATTGCCAATACGGGATTGACAGCATTGATGTTATCGGTATTTATTGGAGCCTGGTTATTATTTAGGTCCATTACAACAATTGCCAATGCTCTTGAGATCAAGCGTGTTGGAATAGGTAATTGGGGCTGGATTCTGTTTACCGGTATCTTAGGACTTTTGTTTTCATTCTTGTTGCTTTGGAACCCATTAATAGCAGGTATTACCATTGGTATTTGGATGGGAATAGGATTAATAACGGTAGGGGTCATGCATGTGGTACTAAGTCTTATTGGTCGAAGACTAAAAATGATCAATGAAGATCTGGATATTGGAGGTGATCGTCATACCGAAATAAATTAATATTTAAAACAAAAAGCGTAAATTATATTGTGCTTTTTATTTTAAGTTAATAGTTTTGTATATAAGGGTTTTGGTCGTATTAAGGTGTTGATGAAAATGTTTTTGCTCATATTTTTATTTGTGGGCTTTTGAAATTATGGCTTTACTTCAATCGGATCAATATTCCTTTCCGTTTTATAATATTCTTGTAATCCCACTGTATTTTTATTGATTTCTCTAACCAACGTTTTAAATCGTTTTTATCGATTTGAGAAATGGAATTATAGTAAATCGATGCGTCTTTAAATTTAGATCCTATAATCTTTAATTTTTCTTCTTCAAAATCGGAACCACTCCAAAACATCAGTCTTATTCCAGCTTTTTGTCTGCTGTATCCTACAATGGGATTTTTTTCTATAAACCATACGGGATGTGCATGCCATATTTTATTTTCAGCATCTGGTAAATGCTGGGAAATTTCCTCAGCTAGCATATCACATATGGCTTGGTCTTCTTGATTCAGTTGATTATTGTACATTCTAATATCGGGATCCATATTTTATGTGTTTGATAATTCTTGGTCTTTCGGACTGAATTTACAATAATTTTCACTGGTTTCCACTTTGCAAATGACAAGAAAATAGTATTTGGTTATTTATGATCCAATTGTTCTTAATGCTTTTTTGATGATATATTTGGTTTCTTTTGTACCACTTTCTTTTTCCCAGCGCTCACAAAGTGAGCGCACGAAATCTGCTTTTGTCTTACTGGCATCGTTGAGCCAGTTGCCAACACTGTCCTGTACATAACGATCTGGATCGGATCGAAGTGGTTCCAAAATTTCTAATGCTAGCTCAGGTTTGTTTTTGAGTAGATCAATATGCTGACACCATACACCGCGTGGTCTTGTAGCCTCGCTGCTAAATCTTCTTACATTTTTGTTTTCATGCGAAGTCCAGTTGGAAAGGATGCTGATGCTGGAAATTAAATTATCTTTAATTTTATGTCTTACCGCCATCCAGCTGATCTCTCTCACTCCGAAATGTGTGTCTGCAGCAAATGGCTTAATTTGCTCTAGTGTCTGCTCAATGCTCAATTCATGATTTCTGCCAATTGTGTATGTTGCCCAACAGCGAGCCATATCGGCCTGATGTTGGGATAATATTTTTAGAAATTGCTGATCTCCATTTTTGAATGATTGCTCAAAGAGCGCTGTTCCGATAGCTTCATTGATCGTATTGACTGTTTGTTTTTTTAGCTGATCAATAGCTACTAAAACTGGTTTTAGATACGCTATGCGTTTATGTTGCTTTAATATATGCGTCAGTAAAGATCGTTGATCAATAGCTAACCACTCAACCAGATTTGCTGTTTCGACTTCTCCACAATTTAATTGCTTTAAAATAGATGGAGATAGATCTTTAGTTGATCTTGCTCCTTTTCTTTTTACTTCGATCATAATTGGTCGATAAGGTCTTGAATATTCACTCTGTTCATATAATTGCTGTCAACAAATTGATAGATTATGGTATGGTCCGTATCAATGATATACACTGCTGGTATTGGTAATTCGTTGTGATCATTTTTATTATATTCAGATAGTGTAATCCCTAATTTTTCATAGGTATCGACTGCATATGTTGGTAATTCAAATGAAATACCGAGTTGTTTGGCTAGTGTATTATCCTGATCCGTCAAAATATCATAATGGAGCATGTGGTTCACTTCTAATTCTTTGTTATAACTTTCCGATTGTGGAGCTATAGCGACTAACGAAATGTTTTTTTCTTTAAAAAATTCCATGTGGTCCTGTAATGCCTTTAGTTCTACATTGCAATAGGGACACCAGCTACCACGAAAAAAAGCTACAATTACTTTGCCTTTTTTTAGTAATTCACTTAAGTCGATGATTTGATTACGGGTATTCTTTAGGCTGAAATTGGGGAATTTATCACCGACCTGTGTGCTATTTTCTTCAATTTTACTACTCTTTAATTCTTGAATAGATTGACTAAAAACTTCGATAATGTCAGCCGGCAACTGCACGGCTAAGTTTTTATTAATTTCATCTATTTTCTTTGCTAAGTTTGTCATGCGATATGATTTGTTTTTGCAAATATTTAAAAGTAAATTCATAATGACAATACCGCATATTATTATCCCTATGGGATAAAAAAGTCAATTTTATGAAATCAAAGGTGCAAGCTATATCTGAAAAAATATGTCCATTGGAATTTGCGGTGAATACGATAAGTGGTAAATGGAAAATTCCGATTATCTGGCGGATCAATGAAGGTGAAAAGCGTCCTAGTGAAATGTTGAGGGGAATAGTTAAGGTGGATCGCCGCGTGTTAAATCAACAATTAAAGGAGCTTGAAGAAGATGGTGTTTTAAGTAAAAAAAGCTTTAATGAGTTGCCTCCTCGTGTTGAATATACGCTTACACCTCTCGGTGAAAAACTGGTGGAGGTACTATGGAAATTAAATGCTTGGGGAGAATTACTGTTGCAGGAAAAATCGGGTTTTAAGTGATGGGTTCACTAGTAATGAACAGATGAAGCATCGCGTCACGATATGCAGGAACAATTTTAACCATGATTGAAGCCATTTCCCTGTAGGGAAATGGCAAGCTTACTTTGTCAATTCTTTTCGTGGTAGTGCAAAATCACTGTTCTGGTTTGCAATAACAGCTACTTCTCTTTCCGGAATTGGATCTTCATCCAATTCTGGAGCTTGATAAATTCTTCTTCACTTAGTTTTTTATCTGCTATATAAATTAAAGAAATGGTATTGATAGCGCTATCCGCAGTGATTATTTTATTCTGTACACCTATGCTGTAGCTCGTTATCTGCGGAAATAAGATTTTGATATTCTCTTGTAAATTTGGTGTATTGATCTGGTATTTATTCAATTCGACATTTAATTGTTTTATTCTAATATCTTTTTCAGAAAGATTTTGTTCTTTTTTGTTGATTTCATTTAAAATATCTGCTTTAAGATCATTGTTGTCTTGACGGATGACTAGTTCTGTATTTTTAATTCCATAATCTTCCATTTCTCTTTTTATTCTGTCTACCTCTTCTTTACTGAATTTTTTGATTAGGAATGCTAATTCTAATTTTTTAGGATTGGAATTATAGTTCGTTCTTTCAAAAACGACTGTATATCCTTTGTCTGTAAAGGTTGTCTGAATAAATTTGTTAACTTTTTGTGCGTATTGTTTTTGTTCTAACAATGTATATGCGAAATATACACTGGGAATAATAAGTACGAGAATAATAAGTGAAATGACACGCGTTATTTTCTTTTCACGGTTTGCATCTACAAAGTTAACCTTTGGATAGTTGAGGTATTTGACAATGATAAAAGTAGAAAGGCAGATGAAAAAGCAATTGATCATATAGAGATATAATGCTCCCGCGAAATAAGAAAGATTGCCAATTGCTAGTCCATAGCCTGCAGTACATAAAGGAGGCATTAATGCTGTTGCTATAGCAACTCCAGGAATTGGATTTCCTTTGTCGACACGGGTGATGGCAATAACACCAACAAGTCCACCGAAGAAGGCAATAAGTACATCGTATATATTAGGTGAGGTGCGTGCCAAGAGTTCGGATTGTGCATCTTTGAAAGGACTTAGAGTGAAATATAAGAAAGAAACCAATAAACTTACAAAGGTTGCAATAATAAGATTTTTTAATGATTTTTTTAACAGCGGAAAGTCGTAAATTCCTAATGCGAATCCGGCTCCTACTATTGGACTCATTAAAGGTGAAATAAGCATAGCTCCTATAATGACTGCTGTAGAGTTTACGTTCAAACCTACCGAGGCAATGACTATGGCGCAAGCTAGTATCCAAAGATTAGCTCCTCGAAATGAAATATTATTTACGACATTTTCTAAGACATTTTCCTTTTTGTCTTCGCCAGTATGTAAATTGAAAAATCGTATGAATTTGGAGTTTGCCATAATTTCTCTATTATTACTCAATAACAGTATTTGTTAAAAATCGTTTGATAAATGTTAGGATATTCTTATGATATGCTGGATGAGTTTTTTTCTTTAAATATTATGATGCGGCCAACGAACAATTTTGTAAGTTCTTTTATTCAGCGATAAGCTTTCATAGGTTTGTCTAAAATATGTATTATGAAGTTGTCAGAAAATATTGTCGGTTTTCATCATTATTCGTTAAAGGCTCCTCAATTTGATGAAACAGTAAAGTTCTACGAACAATTGGGATTTGTAATTGTGCATTCTTGGTCATTACCTGATTTTAATCTCGAAAAATGTGTCATGATGTATCATGAACAGATTAATGTATATGTTGAAATATGCGATGGTGATGCCGATATGCCTGCTCAGGGTAGAAAGCGAAGGTTAGGGGAGGAAATGGTCGAAAATTCTATTCTTCATATCTGCTTTGTTGTCAAGGACGCGGCTAAAGCAAGGGTGGAAGCATTAAAAGCTGGAGCTATAGACCTGAGCAATGGAGTGCTTGCTATTCAGTTGAAAAATAAATCTAAATCTGTCGGTGTTCATAATAGTTTGGTTTATAGTCCAAATGGTGAGGTTATAGAATTTTTAGAACAGGTAAGTTTCTAGTTTTCACCGATAGCACCTAAGGCGGTTAATAAGGCTAAAATTTTCCTTCCTTTTTCGGTTAGGATGTAAAGCGATTTGACTTTATCTTTTTTGTTATCTATAATTTGATCTTCGACCAATTCTTTCAGTTGCTTGGTGAGTATCCGATCGGAAATATCTGGAAGTATGGATTTAAAACTTGCGTAATATAAATCTTCTTCATGGAGAGCAAATAGTAAAGATAATTTCCATCTACCACTGATTTGAGCGAGTGCTTTATGGGCTTTGCAAAACTCTAATAGCGATTTTTCATTTATAGAATTTGTTGAATTTTCTTTACGCATAGTTGATATTGATCGATGAGAAGGACAAGTTATGGATAAATTATTCATTTTTCCTTAACGGAAATTCTTTTGATGCTTTTATACCTAGAGAAAATGATGTTTTTCCTTTATGCACATTTTAATAAGTAAATCTGACTATTGATTTTTCTTTAAAAATTATTAGATTACGCGTTATATAAGTTTAAAATTTTTGATATGGATACGCTTAATTCAAGTCTTCTTACAGCAGGTTTAATCACTTTAAAAGATAATAAACTCTTGTTGGCCTATAGTAATAATAAAAAAGCATGGTATTTGCCTGGCGGTAAGGTGGATCGTGGAGAGAGTTCATTAACGTCTTTAAAGCGGGAGATTAGAGAAGAATTGATGATTGACCTGAACGATGATAGATTGGATTTTTATTGTCATATAACTGCTCCTGCATATGGCGAAAATCCTGTGGTTATTATGGAGCAGGATTGTTTTATATATGATCTTAGAGAAGAGATTAATCCTAGCAATGAAATCGGGGCGGTCCAGTATTTTTCGAGAGCATCATATATGAAAGAGCAGTTTCAAGTGATTGGTGTTTTAATGGTTTTTGATAAACTGGAAGCAGACCGGCTAATAAAGGTCTGATACTTTACCTTTATTTTCCTGCTATTCACCGAGTTTTTTATATTGTTGATCTAAATGTAATAAAAAGAGCGTGTTCCTTGTCTTAATTTTGAGTCAGAAAGTTAAAAGAAATACTTTTTAAGAATGGGGTATTTAACTGACTAACTGATAACTCAAGAAAACTAAATTTATAAAATAAAGACATTATGAAAACGCTAGTAAAAACATTCACTGTAGCAGTATTGGTTGCAATCAGTACACTTACAATGGCTTCGGGAAATCCTGAAAAGACAATCAATTTGTCAACTGCAAATTTTGCAATCGATCATTATATAGACGTAATGACTGAAGGGCAGTCATTAGGTTTAGAGCAGTTATTTACTGCTGATTATAATCAGAAAGTCCAGGGTAAAATTGCAAGAACAAATAGCCGTTCGGACGTTATCAGTTTTTGAAAAACAAAAAGGAGAAAAGTTAAATTGTAAAACGACAACTTTAATCTTAGAACAGTCTGCACATTATATGGTAGCGAAAGTTACTATGCAATTTGAAAATTTTACTAAAACAGATTTGGTTACTTTAGTTAATGACGGCGGAGCCTGGAAAGTTTCAAAATCTATTAATTGTTATCAATAGAAAATGTTTAATTAAGTATCATATGTTTATGTTAGTCCTGTCGAAAGATAGGACTTTTTTGTTTTCCGATAATAGTTGATTCTTTTATTGATATTATGAAGGCATTTGTTTTCTTGTTATTAAGAATTCAGGTTAATTATTATTTAGATAATGTTAAGCTACCTTTTATGAGTTCTAGATTAAATTGACCAATTGTTGTATTTTTAAGCATGGCACTAAGGTGATTTCTTACTTTTTTGAAATCGTTGTGCAGAGGACATGGGTTTTTCTCGGAACAATAATCTAATCCCATGCCACATCCGATAAAGATCTGCTCGCCGTCTACAGCTAAGACGATGTCGGCAATTGGTTTTTTTAACCCTGCAGGATCAATGTAAAATCCGCCATTAGGTCCTTTCGAAGATTGTATTACACCTACTCTGCTGAGATTCTGAAGAATCTTACCTAGAAAGGGTTCTGGTAGCTTTACTTTTTCAGCAATCTCTTTAATGCCTACTTTTCTACCCTCATGAGAACTTTGAGCGATATAAAAGACTGCACGCATGGCATATTCGCAGGTTTTAGAAAAAACACCCATTTTTAAATTATATTTTCTTTAATTGTAATCTTATGTGCAAAGATACTGTTCTAATTGATATTTATAACATTTTGCACGCGTTGGACATGATCCTGCTTGTGTATAGAAAGTCTTATGATACTGTTTTTATTTGCTGTAAGATTATGCATGATGGCACCTTCTAAGCCAATGAGATCTCCTTTTTCCATGTTATGTATAACTCCTGCTACATTTAAAATTATGGAACCTTCCTGGATGTGTATGACAATGGGAAATGGGCTTTTGTGATCGGTCATAATTACTCCTTCTGCTAGACATATCCGAATCTCTTTAGTCGATGATGTTTCGAGTAAGACTGTTACTGATGGTTTTTCTCCTTTATATGACACTTCTTTATAGAGTGATACCGGAGTGTTTTGTTTGTTCATTTCCATGTCAGTTTTTTTGATTAGTACAAATATAGTTATAAAAGATGTTTAACTCTTTTAATTATGACTATATTTGTTTGTCGATACAATTTTAAAAATAACCCTTTATCAATTTGTGTATTAGGAATATGGAAAAGAAAGATATAACTTCATTAGCAGATATTCAATTACTTGTTGATACGTTTTACGGCAGGGTACGTGAGGATGCTCTCATTGGTCCCATCTTCAATAATCTACTGGCTGGCCGCTGGGAGGATCATTTGAAAAAATGTATAGTTTTTGGCAAACTATCTTGTTGGAAAAGCATACTTACTTTGGAAGTCCATTTCCGCCACATGCTGCTATGGCTCTTACTAATGTGCATTTTGATGCTTGGCTAAAGCTCTGGTATAGTACGGTTCAGGAATTTTTGAAGGAGAGAAAGCTGATGAAGCTATTCATAGAGGAGATAAAATGGCAACTATGTTTTTATCTAAAATCACTTATTTTAATAATTTAAATACCAAACCATTAATATGAACCTTAATACTATAAAGATGTGTTAGTACTGATCAATCGGATTTTGTTAAAATATTTGAACCCTAGTTTGGTATTGTTAAAATTAAGATCTTTGAGATTGAATTGATTTAAATAATTCAAATACTTTTTCTCTCTCGAGTAAACGCATACCCAGCTTTTCTGTGGAGATACCTGGGATTAATCGATAAGTGAAGGTAATATGTGATTCTTCATTAATTAATGTTTCTAAATGTTTTAGCTCAACATGATTTTTGTTTAATTTCGTACTTAGTTCAGTTATATGAGAGGATATCAGAAAAATAGAATTGTTTAATTCTTCACATCTTTCTACTAATGTTAAAGTAGCGTGATAAGCATCGTCATAATTTGTTCCTTTAAATAATTCATCCAGCAAAATAATCATTCTCTTCTTTGAAGCAAGTAGTTCAGCTGCTTTTTTTACTCTAAGTACCTCATTGTAGAAATGGCTGCGTCCAGAGCTAAGGTCATCACCAAGATTGATTGTCGTTAAAAGGCCATCAAAAAAAAGTGTATCCATTTTTTCTGCAGGAACAGGTAAGCCCAAGTGAGCTAAATAAATGCATGCTCCTAGGGTTTTTAACAAGGTCGATTTACCAGTCATGTTTGCTCCAGTTAAAAACCAGATGTTTTTCTCTTGTGATATTATGATATCGTTTTTATAGGTTTTTTAAAAATAGATTATAAGCTCCTTTTATCTCTAACATATGATCTACATCGGTTTTATTGTGAAATGTGGGAAAAATAAGATGATTTTGCATCATGGATTTTGCAATTCCTTGATAGATATCTAGTTCGTAGATAATAGTAAAAATCTTTTAATATTGTGATTATTTAAATTTCTGAATTTATAATCATATTTGAGAATTAAAGCGGGCGATATTTTTTTACTGGCTATTACTTTTAATTCGGATAGATCGAAATCTGATGTTAATTTGTTTAAAGATTTAAGCATCTCCCTGAGTCGTCCTACTGGTTTTTCCTGTTCTACTGCTTTATTTAATAATTCTGTCAAGTATGTGATTAACATGGCGATTTCGGCAATAGAGCGTTTGATTAATAAGCGTTCCATTTGATTTTCTGCGGACCAGAAATTGAAAGATAATTTTTCTGAGTAGTAACGAAATAGATTTGCTGAATCAGTTTCTACTCCAAGACTTAAATATTTTTCTAAATCTTGGAACATATATTTATCGAATGGATGATTATCCATTACGTTTGATAAGTATTCGATTGCTTCGTTTCGGTCTTGGATTTCTTTTATATCTTTTAATGGATTAATGAAGTAGCTGTATAATAGGGACCTTCCGCCTAAAGTGCTGGTATTGTCAAAGAAATTACATAAACTAAAATCTCTATGATCAATAGCGTTTAAGTCACTGAGGGTTTGCTTATCAATTGTGAACATATCTTTAGAGATTGTTTATTAATGGTTTGTTGAATTGTTTCTTTTTTACTGCTGAATCTAAACTAAGATACAAAATGTGGATAATAGAATCAGTTTGTGTGCTGAAATTTAATAAGTTACTATTAGTGTAGATAGGATTTTATTTAAAACGCAGGATAAAATAAGTTTGAGTAGTACAATAGTTATTCTTTATAGAAGTGGGCCTGTATTCCAAAATGATGAATTACATTATGCAGTCCGTTATCCTTGCCACTTAAAAATAGTTAGTAAAATGTAAAATTATGGTCAGTATTGTAGTTGTAGAAGTTGACTCTTTATTGTTCTTGATACCTCATTCATCTTATTTCGAGAGAAATTAAACTTATTTTGGAGTTAAATTTCATATATTTATGTGTATATTTTGGTATGATAATAGAAGTTTTTAATACTTATTTGTGCTGAAATCAATGATAAAAATACAAGATATTAAGATATTAAGTGCTGTTAAGGATTTCTAATTGTTATTTTAATGAGAACAAATAGAATATTCGCTTAAATTACAAGTGCATGAATAATGAAATAGAGAATAAACTTCGGGATAAAAATACAAAGCCAACAAGTATGCGGATATTAGTATACGATTTTTAGCCTCTCAACATATTGCTTTATCCTTATCTGAAATGGAGGCTCACTTCTATCCTGCAGACCGTATAACCCTATACCGTACACTCAAAACTTTTGAAGAAAAAGGTATTGTGCATAGTATACAGGAAAATAATACGAGCAAATATATCCTCTGTCATGATGATTGTAATGAGGAAACACATAGAGACTGGCATCTTCATTTTTATTGTAAGATCTGTAAGCATACCACTTGCCGGACAGATATTAATTTTTCTGCGCCCAATAATAATTCGGTTCGAATTGATGAGGTCCGACTATTTGCTAAAGGTATTTGCGAAAATTGTATGAATGAAACTATGCAATAGTATTGCATAGCATGAGCGCCTATCTTTGATAGTATTAATTAAGTTAAAGAATCTTATACAATGACTGTACAACATAAACACAAGTATGACGAAGCTGGTACGCAGCTTTGCTGCACACAGACAACAAAAATATATAATCAGGCTGGTGCTCAGGAACTCATCGGTCATCAGGGTAAATGTGAAGGACATAATCATAATGGAGATGGTCAAGCTCAACATACTGATGATGATGGACACGATCACTCTCATGTAGAAGGTAGCCCTTTGAAGCTGTTTACTCCTGCGATTATATCTTTTGTTCTTTTGATGCTTGCTATTGCTTTGGATAACTGGGTAATACAGAGTTGGTTTCAAGGGTGGGTAAGGTCTATGTGGTATGTGGTAGCATACATTCCGGTAGGTTTTCCGGTCATTAAGGATGCAATAGTCAGTATACGGAAAGGTGATGTTTTTTCCGAATTCTTTTTAATGGCTATAGCTACTATCGGTGCGTTCGCTATCGGAGAATATCCTGAGGGTGTGGCGGTCATGCTATTTTATGCTGTTGGGGAAGTTTTTCAAACTTTAGCCGTATCAAGGGCTAAAGGGAATATCAAAGCACTTTTGGATCAACGTCCAGATGAGGTGACTGTTCTAATCAATAATCAACCCCAGATCATAAAAGCTGAAAATGTAGAAATCGGCTCAATCATTCAGCTAAAACCAGGTGAAAAACTGGGTTTGGACGGTGAATTGTTATCTGATGTCGCATCTTTCAATACGGCCGCTTTAACTGGAGAGAGTAAACCTGATAGTAAATCTAAAGCAGAGACCGTTCTTGCTGGAATGATTAATTTGAATACGGTTAGTTTGATTAAAGTAACAACTGCTTATACAGATAGTAAATTAAGTAAGATCCTAGAGCTGGTACAGAATGCAACTGCTCAAAAAGCACCAACTGAATTATTCATCCGTAAATTTGCTAAAGTATACACGCCAATAGTAGTTTTTCTGGCGATCGGTATTTGTTTATTGCCTGCGCTGTTTGTGCAAGATTATGTATTTAGCGATTGGCTGTATCGGGCATTGGTATTTTTAGTTATATCTTGTCCTTGTGCTCTGGTAATCTCTATTCCTTTGGGTTATTTTGGAGGAATTGGCGCTGCAAGCCGCAATGGAATTTTGTTTAAAGGAAGTAATTTCTTGGATACACTAGCGAATATTCAGCATGTGGTCATGGATAAAACTGGAACGATGACTGAAGGTGTGTTTCAGGTGCAAGAGGTTAATTTTGATACTAATTTTGATCAAGCTGAAATATTAAAGATGGTGAATGCTTTGGAGAGTAACAGTACTCATCCTGTAGCTACAGCTATTCATCAATATGTCGGTGAGGTTGATCATAATATTCGCTTAGATCAAGTGGAAGAAATAGGCGGGCATGGATTGCAGGCTACAGTGGACGGAAAGCAATTATTGGTCGGCAACTTTAAGTTAATGGATAAGTTTAATATCCGTTATGATGTTGATCCCGCTACGATTGTGTATACTTTGATCGCTGTTGCATATGGCGGTAAGTTTGTCGGATATATTACTATTGCGGATAGCATTAAGACTGATGCATTAGAAACCATTCAGCAATTACACAAACTGAATGTAAAAGCAACTATGCTAAGTGGTGATAAAAGTACAGTGGTTCGATATGTGGCTGATCAATTGGGAATTGATGAGGCATATGGAGATTTATTGCCGGAAGATAAAGTCAATAAACTTAAAGAAATCAAAGCACAAAATCAACGCGTTGCCTTTGTTGGTGATGGTGTAAATGATGCTCCTGTTGTAGCTCTAAGTGATGTAGGTATTGCAATGGGAGGTCTAGGTAGCGATGCGACCATCGAAACTGCAGATGTGGTTATACAGGACGATAAACCGTCCAAGATACCAGTTGCAATTCGGATCGGAAAGCAAACTAAGCGCGTCGTATGGCAAAATATTACCTTAGCTTTTGTGGTCAAGGGAGTTGTATTGATTTTGGGTGCAGGGGGGATAGCAACAATGTGGGAAGCAGTTTTTGCTGACGTCGGTGTATCTTTGATAGCTATACTGAATGCTGTAAGAATTCAGAAAATGAAGTTTTAAATTTATTGAAAGTGCTCGTAATTTGATGTAAAGCGAGCACTTTTTGTGTATTTTAGTTTTTAGACTGTTATCCTACAATTTATCCTTAATACTTTTTACAACGGCTTTGTAATACTTGATTTTGTTTTCATCATCAACGATCTTTACTTTGACGTCATTGGCGGCTAAAAGCTGTATTTTGTCTGCCGAATCTTTTACATATTTCTTAGGAATATAGTAATAAATCTGATTTTTGATAAAGGTATTCTTCTTGTAAAACTTGTTTCTTGCTCGATAGGTTAAAAGCCACCATAGGTCGATCTCGACAAAATCCAAGGAGAGACCGAAAATATGTAGATCATTTGTGAAGAACAGATCAACCCATGATTGTAAAACCATTTGTCTGCCTGTTTGTAATCTTCTAATAAGGGATGTTTTATATACTTTTGTGCTAGGGGCATAATTTGGTCCATTGACAACATACTCACGCATTTTTTGTAGTTGTCCGCAATAATGTTCATAGCCAAGGTTAATAGAAAACGGATTATTGCAATCTCCGTGAATATGCCAGTAGTTTTTGTTTAAAGATTGATATTGTCTAAATACACTATAGGTCGTTTCATTCACTAAACTTGTTTTTATTTTCGGATGTATGCCTTCTAGACTGAAATCATAATTGGTTGTCATGATATTTTGAATAGGTAATGTTCTAATCAATTCATGGATTTCATTTTGTTGTATGGCAGAAACGGCATCTGCAATGAAAGTTTTAAGCTCTTTTTCATCCACATGCTTTTGTTTTATGGCATTCAGGAATATCTCTTCGTAAAGCATAGGGAATGGTTTTTGACCATTTTCTAAGGATTGAACATGGTATTTTTTTTTAATGCTCATTAACAGATCATTCCAACTTGTTCCCTTGTTGATATTGTTGATGTCATTGCCAATAAGCAGTGCTATATGAGTCATAGTTTTTAAGGGTCTTGATAATCGCTTGGTTACTGCATTTTATTAAATCTAATATCGTTATTTTCTTCTAATCTATATCCAGCGACGCATATTTTATTGCACTGTAAGATTTTCATCCAAGATGGTATTTGCCTAAGCATTTAGCGTGTTCTAAATTTTTTAATTGAGCCATATGAGGAATGTACGATGGGTTGATTGTGGTATTTTTACTGTATTTAATGCATCAATAATTTAATGTAAAATTTTATATTTCCTATATATGTCCAATATGGTCAGTTTAATTTTAAATTTTTAATCGGTCATTTTTATATAACCATTATTGCGTTTTTAAAACTTATTGATGATCGAATTACAAGAAATTTTAATCTGTAAATACTATTTGCGATTAACAACTATTTCGTAAGGGTAGCTGGTGTCATTTATTTAATTTATGATTTATAAATCAATAATATAGTTTTATGTATTAATATTAAGTTTGATTTATTAGTTGTTTAGTATTCTAATGTTTCATTTATTTCAGTTTTACTCATATCGAAAAGCTACTTAATAAAATTATGAAGAATGATCTCTCGTTGTTCCGTTTAAAGGTCATTTTTGTCATTTAAAAGTCTCAATAAAACTATTTCTGATTTTTTAAGTCAAAAGGTCAATTTATATTTTAATATTTGTATTACTTCGAAACGTAATAAATATTATTGCGGCATGCAAATGCCTTCAATATCTTATAATATTCGAAACTGCATAGTGATTCATCGTTTTCACAAATGGTGTTAATGTGCTTTTATTTCTTATTTAATCTTTCAATTATTTTTCAATGATTAGAGAAAAAGCAATCAGGTTGGCAATTCAGGTCACTTTTATATTATTCATTTCGGTTTTTTCCGGTTGTAGTGATTTTGAATATAGTCCAAATCAGATTTTTAGTAAAAATTCATATCGCGATCTCAACGCAATCAATTTAAATAAGTTGGGGGATGGTCAGCAAGATGATACTGTCCGGTTTATAATAACAGGAGATACGCAGCGGTCACATAATGAAACAGTAAATTTTTATAAGAAAGTAAATACGATGACAGGGATTGATTTTGTTATTGTGGCTGGTGATATAACTGAGTTTGGTAATCTTAAAGAAATGCAATGGGTTGCCGAAAACCTTACTAAGCTGAATAGACCATTTCTTGCGGTTATTGGCAACCATGATCTTACTTCACGTGGCAGAGATGCATTTCAGCATATGTATGGAAAGCTCAATTATTCTTTTGTATATGGGGGAGTTAAATTTATCTGTCATGATACGAACAGTAGGGAGTATAATTTTAATGGTCAGGTACCTAATATACCCTGGCTTAAAAAGGAGCTAGAGCCACAGCCTCATGTAGAGAGTTATGTGGCTATTTCTCATGTTCCACCTACCTCTCCAGATTGATCAAAATCTGGAATACGATTATGCTTCAACATTTAGCAACGCCGGAGGTTTTCTCACATCCTTTCATGCTCATAATCATGTTTTTGAGGAGTTTACTGTTGGAAACTTTGAAACACCTTTTGTGGTCACGAGTGCAATTGGAAAAAATGAATTTTTATTAGTCGAAATTGTAAATAATAAACTGAGCTTTGAACAAATATCTTTTTAAATTAAGCATACTAGTCCTTTTTTTAATTGGCACAGTCAATCCGAGTAATGCCCAGAAAAAGAACTTTTTAATCCCAGATGCGGCAATTATTCAATATGCTGGAAGCATTGGTTATATAAGTGTTGGCGCAGGATATGATATTTTTAAAAATAAGAGAGGTAACATTGATTTTAATTATGGTTATGTACCTGTTTCTAAGGGAGGAGAGCTACATTCGATAACCGCAAAATTTGCTTACAAGCCTTTTGAAATAAAGTTAAATAATTGGGGAAAATTGTATCCGCTTAATCCAGGTGTATTTCTCAGTTATACTTTTCATGATGATTTATCATTTAAATTTAATTCATCGGAATATCCATCCGGTTATTATTATTGGTCTCCTGCTTTGAGACCTCACATCTCATTATCTAATGAAATTGAACTCAATATGAATAAAATATGGAAGGAAATCGGAATAGAAAAGATTGGAATTTATACTGAATTCAATTCAAATGACTATTATATTATTAATTATTTTCAGAATATAAAAGCACTTTCTCTTGCTGATGTTTTTCAGCTTGGGGTAGGTATACGATTTAAGTTTTAATCTTTTAAACTAAAAAAGGATTGTTTCTGAATATTTTAGTAGGTGTTTTCAGTCGTTTTTATGTTGGTGTCGCTATTAGATTATAAAATCTCAGATACTTTTTTTAAGTTTAATTCATGAAGAAGTAATTTTGGTTTTGGGTGCGCCAAATGATGAAAGGGGAAATCTGAGTCAAATTGCAACTGACAGACTTAATTGTGTATTTGAACTCTGCAGGTATAATGATTCCTGCCAGATTTTATGTTCAGGCGGATTTGGAGGTTTTAATCCTACAGATCTTCCACATGCAACATACAGCAAAGCATATCTCGTTTCAAAAGGAATCCCAAATCATTTTTTTTTACCTTTTGCCCTTTCGGCGCATTCAGTTGATGATATTAGGAAGGCTTTACCAATATTGGAGGAAGAAAGACCAGACCTGGTGATGTTAGTCACCTCAGATTTTCACATGGAGCGTATAAAAATTTTATGGGATATTATAGCACCTAAGCGTTTTCCAATTATTTTTATCCCTGCAGTTTCAAGCTTGGATACACAGCAATTAGTGATGCTTGAGGAACATGAAAGGAACGCTATTAAGGCTTTAGAGAAAAATAATTTTAAAATATATTAGTCTAAAATTAAGGGATTAAGCCATTTCTATTTTTATGGGAAATTTATAGTCCCAGTTCATTTAATATTTGTCGATAATTATTAATAAAAAGCTTGGTCAATTTAAACTGTTCTGTTTCTTCATAGTGCGTTAATTCAAGTCCGCTATCTGTTACTTTATATATTTCTGAATCGGGATAGGATAATAAAATAGGGGAATGTGTTGCAATAATAAATTGAGAGTTTTGATCGACCAATTCTTTTATCCGAATCATCATATTGAGTTGACTGTCAAATGAAAGTGCTGATTCTGGTTCGTCAAAAATATAAAACCCTTTTCCTGATAATCTATTATGCATCAGTGCTAAGAAGCTTTCTCCATGTGAACATTGATGTAATGATTGACCATATGCTTCTTCTAATTTCGCTTGATCGCCTTCGTAAAGGTTATCTATTTCACTGGCAACATTAAAAAAACTCTCCGCTCTTAAGAAATAACCGTCTCTAAAGCGGTATGGCCCTCTGATCAGTTTAATATCCTCATAAAGGTTCGAATGTGATTCTTTCGTTGAAAAGTTAAAATTTAAGCTTCCACCTTCGGCATTAAATCCTGACTTAATCGCAATTGATTCGATAAAAGTAGATTTCCTGATCCGTTGTCTCCTACGATAAAAGTGACTGGGCTACGGAAAGTAAGCTTATCTAAACTGTGGATGGATGGAATGTTGTATGGGTAAGATATACGATCCACATGTGGCTTAGTATTTTCAACACTTTTTAGGTATAACATATTGATCAATCATATAAAAACAAATATTAAGTTAGTGCTAATGCGAATTAATCTCTTTTCCCTTTGATATAAGCATACACTGCTTGTGCATGACCATGTCCTAGCTGATAATCTTCTTTTAACCAATTGATAATCTGATTAGCTTTTATTTCAGCTTTAATTTTATTGTTTTCTATAAATCCTTTTTGGGTTGCTAAGTCTATAAATGCTTCGGGACTTACTCCGGTTTTTTCTTCAATATTCTTTAGGTATGTGTGAAAAGACATGCTATTAAATTTAATTTTCGGTTTCTAATTACTGGTACATTTATCAACTAGCTTTTTTATATTTTGCTGTTGGATCTGCATTATATCACAGCTAAAATTATACCACAATTTTGCCTTTTTTTAATAAATAAGCATTGATTTTCTATCGGAGATTAACGATACTTTATTTTTTTATTCAGGAAGTATCGTTTGCACAGGTGTACTAATAGGGGATGAGAATCTAGGAGTAGTATACTCTTTTATGAATCGAAATAATATAATATATTTTCTAAAGCTTACATAAAATAAAGCAGGGTGAATTAATACGCTTGTAATATGTGGTATATACTTGTTTTGAGAAAATATTGAAAAAAAAGAAAATCTTCCAATCCACTCATAAAAAGTTGTCGTATATAAATTCATAAACTAAAAAATTATACACTAAAAACGAATATGTTATGGAAAAAATGTCATCTCAAAAAGAGTGTTTAGTAGAAGAAAACGAACATCTCGATAAAAAAGACCTTCGGAGAAGGGATTTCTTAAAATTTACCGGTGCAGGCGTAGCAAGTCTTGCCCTACTTGGGGTAACTGGTTGTAAAAAGGACCGCCATGATGAAGATATGGGGGCAGATGGTTTTTATTTTGGCAGTGGTGACATCGCTATTTTAAATTATGCCTACGCACTTGAGCAACTTGAAGCGGCTTTTTATATTCAGGTTGTAAATAGTCCATACTCTGGTATATCAGATTTGGAAAAGACTTACTTAACAGATATCAGAGATCATGAGGTTGCGCATCGCGAATTCTTTAAAAAAGCTTTAGGTGGGAAAGCTATTTCAAATTTAGAATTTAATCTTTCCGGTATTAACTTTTCAAGTAGAGAAAGTGTGCTTAGCACCGCCAAAACATTTGAAGATCTGGGTGTCTCTGCCTATAATGGTGCTGGATGGCTGATCAAAGATGTCAACTATCTTGCCTTAGCAGGTAAAATTGTATCTGTTGAAGCTAGGCATGCTGCATTGATCAGAGATTTGATCGATAATGGAAGTTTTGCGAATATGGAAGTTATTGATTCAAATGGTTTAGATGTTGCTAAAAGTCCCACAATGGTACTTCAGGCGGCTTCCCCATTTATCAAATCTAAAATTGATGTAAAGGATTTACCTACTTATTAACCTTCTAAATCTTATTGTTATGAATCTATTAAATGTTTTTGACGAAATAAATAATGTTGATCCAGAATTCACTGATCGCATTAGTCCACGCAGAGAAGTTATTCGAAATATGACTTCTTTTGGAAAAAAGTTACTTTGGCCGCATTACCCTTCCTTATAAGTGATCTTTTTAAGAAAGCTTATGGCGCGACAGCTCCTACAGATGTTAATGGTGTGTTGAATTATGCGTTAACGTTGGAATATCTTGAAGCGGAATATTATACTAAAGGGGTTGCTGCCCCCAATCTAATTCCTTCAGGTAGACCTTTGGGAGCTATTACAACCATTCGTGATCATGAAAATGCGCATGTTAAATTTCTTAAGCAGGTATTAGGGGATAAAGCAGTTTCTAAACCTACTTTTGATTTTACAGCTGGAGGTACCTTTGGAAATGTTTTTAGTGATTATGATACATTCTTAGCTCTTGCTCAAGCTTTTGAAGATACTGGTGTCCGTGCATATAAGGGACAGGCAGGTATTTTGCTCGGAAATAAAGTTGTGCTAACGGCCGCTTTACAGATACATTCGGTAGAGGCTCGTCATGCTTCGCATATACGTCAGATGCGTAGAGCAAGAGGGGGTGCTGCTGCAAATCAAAAACCTTGGATAACAGGTGCAAATGATAGTGGAATTGGTGCTGTTGTAGATCCAGTTTATATGGGGGAAGATAATAAAGTTCAAGCAAATGTTGATATTACAACTTTGAAAGGTGTTACAGGTAATTTATCTTTGGCTGCGGCTACTCAATCTTTTGATGAGCCTTTAGGAGCTGAGGCTGTTCTTAATATTGCAAGTCTGTTTATTAAAAATTAGTGTATAATGCTTTGAAGTGAGGCTCCTTGTTTGTTATGAACAAGGAGCTTTTTTTGATACTATTTTCAGTGCTCTGAAGTGAGAAACTTAACAGATATGAGGTTTAATGTATTGGTTATGATTTTTTCTGGTGCCGCTTTTTTGCCTTGTATAAATTCATAAAAATTGTATTTTTCAATTTGATTCTTAAAACATTTTATTCTAATTATTTGTTTAACTATAAAAACATTACAAATCAGATTAAATGCTATCTTGTGTCGGATGTCACTTATTATTTAGCGATCGAATCAGTTAGGATATTTCACAAAAAATATCTGATAAAAATTTAGTTAAGCAAGAAGGATATGTCTTTAGATAGTTTATTTCATAGGTTCACTCAATAAGTATTTGTAAGAATTCTTTTAAAAGATGTGTTTTTGATTTGATTAAGCTTAATACATTTTGTTTTATTAAATGACTATGCAATTTTTACCTGTTAATCAGAACTTATTACTGCAATTGCAAATTAGAGGTTACAATATATTAGCCTCTGCGCAAGGTATTGATCATGAAAATCCAAGTTACTATCCAATCCAAGTTTCTGATGTATGGGATTATCTCGTTCGCTTGGACTATACTTCTGGAATTGGAGAACCAGCACTAATTGTTATCGAAGATGCCCTTAGGAATATTAAAGAGCAACATTTTGATGGAGCTGTTTTTGTTGATTTTGAAGTTGACTAGACTAAGAAAAAAGAAATCATTAATTTAAAATGGTATTAAATTAATGATTTCTAATACTGCATGTTTCAAAATGATATTTGAATACGCAGGTTTTAGTAGCTGAATTTTTTTATTCTTCTATAAGAACATGCCACCTGAAATTTCGATTCGCTGTGCATTGATCCATCTTGCGTCATCTGTGCACATGAAAGCAACTACACCTCCGATGTCGTCTGGAAGTCCCACTCTTCCCAGTGCTGTTTGTGAAGCAATTGCTTCGTTAATTTGTTCGTTGTCTCGTACTAAACCATTTCCGAAATCAGTTTCAATTGCTCCTGGTGCAATTATATTGGATCTAATACCTCTTACTCCTAATTCTTTTGCCTGATATTTAGTTAAAGTTTCCATTGCTCCTTCATTGCTGCATATGCCGCATAGCCGGGGGTAGCGAAACGAGCTAAGCCTGACGATACATTGATAATAGCACCGCCGTCACGTAGCAGTGGCAAAGCTTTTTGCGTTAGAAAAAAGGCTCCCTTAAAATGAATGTTTACCAAGTTGTCAAATTGTTCTTCAGTCGTTTCTGCAAAAGAAGCATGGATACCGATACCTGCGTTATTGATTAGAAAGTCAAATTTATCGGTATTAAATACCGATACAAGTGTCGATTGGACATCAGTGAAAAAGCTGTCAAAGGTTTTGCTGTCCGCAACGTTAAGTTGTAAAGCCACAGCATTTACTCCTAAGTTTTTAAGTTCTAGAACGGTGTTTTCTGCCTCAATTTTTTGTGACTGATAGGTTAAGATGATATCAATTCCTTTTGATGCGATTTTGAGAGCGGTATTTTTTCCTAGTCCACGGCTACCACCAGTTACAAGTGCAATTTTATTTTTTGTTTCCATTTGTTTCTTTTTTATTGAAAACAAAGTTAAATGACAAATGTTGATTAAAATGGTGACAGTTTAAGTATTATATCGCTATCTTATTAACTTCGGATGATAATGATTGGAAATAATCTACCCGATATTGCTTTGGAGTTTTTCCTGAAAAACGCTTAAAGAATTTGGTGAAGTTGGAGGGGTCATAGGTTAATGTGCGCGCAATTTCGGCAATTGACATATCGCTATTTTGTAAGAGTGATTTTGATATTTCTGTTAATCTATTTTCCATGAAATAGCAAGGTGAATACCCTGTTGCGGATTTGATTGTATTGCTGAGGTGAATAGGGTGAATGTAAAGCAAAGCTGCAAAATCTCTAATCTCAAACATTTGATCCTTTTTGCCCGATAATATATCTATCAGATGGTTATCTACTTCTCGTAAAAAATCAGCAGTTATTTCATGTTGACGGCTTAAAAACTTTTTTGGAATTTTCATGTCTTCGAAAATGTAATTTTAATAAAAGTATCCCTTATTTTCTGTTTTAAAATAATAAAAGTACTATTGAGCTCGTTTGTAAATTTTGCTAATCTAAATGTAGCAATAAAAAATTATTTTTTTTATTGCTGTATGTTTGTAATTATTTAAATCTTTTTAAGATAGCGTCAAATTTATTGACTTTTCACGTTGTTGTTAATGGTCTTAAATGAGTTGTGAAAAGTAGAAATAATTAGAAAATTGTTATATTGATCTGCTTACTAAGGTGGATTATAGGCTTACATATCAAACTTAAAATTTCCATCAGTAACTTGTTTCTCTCGAAAAATGAAAAATTAAACTAGTTAATGAAAATGAATATTAATTTAAGTGATTATAAGCTAGAGCGGATAGCCCCATCTCAATGGCAAGATTATAAGTTAATCAGACTTGAGGCTTTAAAGACAAATCCTGAATTATTTGGTAGTTCATATGCAAAAGAAGTATTGTATAGTCAGGATGATTGGATTGCTTTATTGGAAAACGATGCACGGGCAATTTTTGCTTTATATCATTTAGATTTATTGATCGGTTTAAGTGGTGTAGTGCTGAACAGAGATAATCAATCTGAGGCCATTTTAATTTCTTCGTTCATCAAAGAGGCTTATCGTGGCAGGGGACTTTCTCAATTATTCTTTCAAGCACGAATTGAATGGGCTAGGCAAAAGGAGTGTGCTCAGGTTATTGTATCACATCGGGTGGGTAATGAAGCTTCAAAAGCAGCGAATCAGCGATGTGGTTTTGTGTATACGTATTCAAAAGAATCACGATGGCCGGATGGTTTATTGGCTGAGGAATTGATGTATTGCTTATGGCTATAAATGTAAATAATCGATAATAGTGATTTGTGATCTTTGGATTGGTTTATAATTTTTAAGTTTATATTTCATCTCCAAGTTTTGAAAATTTGTTTCTGTACTCTATTGGGGTTAAGCCTGTTATTTTTTTGAAAATATCTCTAAACGCTTTTGTATCGGTATAACCTACGTTAAACATGACTTCGGAGACATTCTTTCGTGAGGCTTCAAAATGATTTTTTGCAGCTTCTATGCGTACGCGTTGCATGTATTCGATAGGTGTATTGTTTGTAGCATCTTTAAATCTTCTTTCAAACGTTCTACGACCAATATTGATGAGTTTTGCTAAATCTTCTACAGTAATCTTTTCTTCGTAATTTTTTTCTATATAATCCTGTACTTTTTGGATATCAGTGTGGTTATGATTTCTTTGACCTCTAAAAATTGCAAATTGAGACTGGTTATCTCTTCCGATATCCAATGCAAAATATTTTGATATCATGACAGCTGTTTCTCGATCTGAATATTTTTCGACCAGATACAGTATTAAATTCCATAAACTGTTTGCACCGCCACTACTATAGATATTCTCGTGTTCGGTGATCACAGCTCCATCTTCGATCTCGACTGCGGGGTATCTTTGTTTAAACTCGTTTATGTATGCCCAGTGGGTGGAACACTTTTTTCCATCTAATAATCCTGTTTCTGCTAGTAAAAAAGCTCCTACACATAAGCTTGCAAGGCTTGTTCCTTTTAAATGAAGTTTTCTGAAATAGGGTAAGGCCTCTTCATTTGCTTTTATCCCTTTATCCATATCTCCAAATGTTGGAGGGATAATGAGGAGGTCTGTTTTAGTAACTTCAGATAATAAGCGGTTTGTTTTTATGGTATACTCTCCGTTATTTGCAGTGATATATTCATTTAAGCCAACATATTCGACATTGAAAATGGGTCTCTTGCCAAAGAAGGTAAGAAATTCATTGGCGGTTTGAAAAGTGCGAAATGCGGGTGTAATGCCTTCTATTGTACCATGTTGTGGAACGAAAATGGAAATTTGCATATCTCTTAATTTAGTTAGATAAATGTACAAATAGTTTTTGTCGTTATCCACCCCTATAGTTGTCGTTTTTACAACATGTGACATTTTGAAATGATCTCCATCTTTGTATAAGCATTATAAACATAAAGAAAAGAGGAATGATACAATCAACAAAAATTAACGTTACAGCAATAGTAAATGCTCCCATCGAGATCGTATGGGACGCTTGGAATACACCTAGTGATATCATGCAATGGAATAGTGCAGATCCAAATTGGCACTGTCCTGCAAGTGAAAATGATGTCCGGGTAAATGGAAAATTTAAAAATAGAATGGAAGCTAAAGATGGTAGTTTTGGCTTTGATTTTGAAGGTATTTATGATAAGGTCGAATTGTTTAAGGAGTTGGCTTACAGTATGAATGATGGAAGAAAGGTACGTACGTATTTACGGAAAAGGATGGTAAAACAACTCTTTCGACAGTTTTTGATGCGGAGAGCGAAAATGAGGTTGAAGTTCAAAAACAAGGATGGCAGGCCATCTTGAATAGTTTTGTAAAATATGTAGAATCAAAAAAATATTAATTCCTAAAATTTAAGTCATGAAAAAGAATACAGTTTCCTTACATCGCATTATTCAGGCCAGTCCTGAAAAAGTGTTTCGTGCTTTTGCTGATCCAATAGCACATGCCACCTGGTTACCTCCTTATGGTTTTATATGTACAGTGCAACAAATGGATTTTAAAGTAGGCGGTAACTTTAAAATGACTTTTATAAATTTCAGCACTGGCAATGGGCACTCTTTTGGTGGAGAATATTTAGAGATTTTACCGAATGAATCAATTAAATATAGTGATCGTTTTGATGATCCTAATCTTCCGGGAGAAATGATAACGACAGTTTCACTGAATAAGGTGTCCTGTGGTACTGAACTTCAAATTGTGCAAGAAAATATTCCAGATGTAATACCTGTTGAAATGTGCTATTTAGGTTGGCAGGAATCATTAGATAAAATGAAGAGATTGGTTGAACCTGAAATACCTGATGCATAATTTATAGCAATATGTTATTTCAGAGAACCGATAAAATGATGAATGGTGTTTTTATTACATTTTCAGGAAATTGTAAGAAAGCACTTCAATTTTACCAAAATTGTTTTGGTGGTAAGTTGTATTTTGAAGCATTTAAAAATGAGATGAATAACTATCCGGAGTCACCTATAATTATTGGCTCATTAATTTCTGATATGATTGTAATTCATGGTTCAGATTTGGTACATAATGAAGGTCGTCAGGTCGGAAATTATTTATCTATATTTCTGCATTGTAATGATGCGGGAGATCGCAAATTATTAATTCATAAATTGAAAGTTAATAGAAAGATTAATTATACTCCAGATGAAATCAAACAAAGCTTGATTGAAATAACGGATGCATTTGATGTGCGTTGGATATTGGCTATTTAGAAGATAGCTTCTAATTTATTCGTATTGCAAAAATGAAAAAAGGTTAACTTAAAATTTAAGATAGCCTTTTTTTATTGAGTAGTGTTTCAAGTATTTTGTAAAATAATTGAAATTATATGGTTTGTAGGCATGTTAATTTATCCATCCAAATTTTGATAAAAATGCATCTGTCATGAAAGAGTAAGAAATAATAATATCCGTCAATGTTATTGCAATTAAGTTGCAATAGTTGTTACCTTTAATACACCATCCCACAAAAGTAATTGTTGGATGGTGTATTAAAGGTTTATTATGAAAGAAAATAGAATTTATGATGTCATCATTATTGGAGGTAGCTATGCAGGTCTTTCTGCAGCCATGGTACTAGGACGTTCTTTGCGAGATGTGTTGGTAATTGATAGTGGAATTCCGTGCAATCGACAGACGCCACATTCCCATAATTTCTTGACACAAGATGGTAAGACACCCTTGGAGATTGCTACCATAGCAAAGCAACAGGTTGAGCAATATGAAAGCATTATTTTTGAAAATGGTGTCGTGACAGATGGTAGGTTTGCGTCAGAAGGTTTTGAGATCTGTACAGAAGAAGGGAATATTTACATCGGTAGGAAACTTATTTTTGCAACTGGAGTTAAGGATATTTTTCCTGATATAAAGGGTTTTTCTGCGTGCTGGGGGATTTCAGTTATTCATTGCCCTTACTGTCACGGTTATGAATTTAAACATCAAAAACCGGTATTATTGGAAAAGGGGATAAGGCAATCCATCTATCTTCATTAGTTCATAATCTCACTGATCAATTACAGGTTTTGACAAGAGGTGAAGCAAATTTTGAAGAAGAACAAAAAGATAAATTAGCTAAAAATCAAATTGGTATAATTGAAACTGAAATTGTAGAAATTGTCCACAAAGACGGATATGTTAAGCAATTGGTGTTTGATGATGGTCGAACAGAAAGTTTTGATGCGGTGTATGCTCCAGTTCCCTTTGTACAGCATTTAGACCTGCCGGTGAATTTGGGATGTGAGCTTACTGAGGCTGGGCATATTAAAGTTGATAGTTTTCAGAAAACCAATATTCCAGGTGTTTTTGCCTGTGGTGACTCCACCACAATGATGCGCTCCGTAGCAAGTGCTGTTAGTACTGGAAATACAGCTGGAGCGATGGTTAATATGGAATTAACACAGGAAGAGTTTTGATGATGAATCTTAAAGGACGATTTGCTTTAACCAAATAATTGGGTGTAAACTATTTGATTCTATTATTTGTTTATAATAATAAAACTATGTCTAGATTGTTCGTCATTACATCTATTATATTTCTCACTTTTGTTGCATGCCAACCAAATATCTCTCATCAAAGGCCAGCTGTGGAAGACAAGTCTCAGGATACCGAATTGCATCGGCAGTCCGGAATTACTTTTTTAGAGGGAGGTCTTACTCATAAAATGGAGAAAAAATCAGGTATTACAGACACTATTTTTATATCTGTCCATAAACCGGATTCCGCTCATATTATACTTGAAAGTCCAACCAATACGGCAAATATCCGTATTGGTCAGCTTTTTTTCCAAACGGGAGTGCTGATGGTCCATTCGGAAAAGTCCTGGAATATCGATTTACAGACACAGGCCAATATTATATTACGGTTAGTGAGAATCTTATGGTTGGTGATCATTATAACGGAGCTTATCAGGTGCGAATTATAAATGGTCTGTCAAAATAAGATCTTTACTTTAAATGGCGTGGCCAATAGTTGATTATTATTAGTATTAGTCCAGCTTTTTATCTTACCATATGCTTTCGTTTTGTATTATAGCAATTAAGAAAGTTTCACTAATATTGTGTCAAAATCTATAATTTATTGACGGCTATAAAACAATTGGCAGGACAAACCCTGTGGTATGGTGTAAGTAACATTGGAGCAAAATTTCTAAACTATTTACTGACACCTATTCTTACTTACCTGATGATAGATTCTTCAGGTGTACGAGATTATGGTGGTTACAGTTTATTGTATTCTTGGATTGCTGTAGCAAACATTATATTTACCTATGGTTTTGAAACGGGGTATTTTCGTTTTTCAAATACAGAAGGTGTAGACCGACACTCACTTTTTCAAACAGCGTTTGGTTCAATATTGCTCAGTACCGCATTACTCATTACGTTTATTTCTTTTTTTACTGTTCCAATTAACAATTTTATGAAGCTTGATGGACATCCAGAATACATTTTGTGGTGTCTTTATCTTATTGGATTAGATGCAATAACTGCTATTCCATTTGCTAAACTACGACAGGAAAACCGTCCCAAAAGATACGCTTTTGTAAAATTATCTGGTATTATTATCAATATACTGTTTACTTTATTTTTCTTAATATGGTTACCCAAATATGCGTTGCATCATCCGGATGATGCTATTGTACATTGGTTCATTAATAATAACCGGATAGGGTTTTTAATCTTAGCAAATGTGCTCCAAAATCTCTTTGTATTCTTATTATTATTTTCAGAATGGAAGAGTTTTAGGTTTAAGATAAATTTCAGTCTTTGGAAACAGCTTTTTAAATATTGCGCTCCTATGATTTTTATTGGGTTAGCGGGCATGATAAACGAAGTAATGGATCGGCAAATGCTGGCGAAATTGCTGCCACAGGATGTCGATGCGCAAAGTGTCGTTGGGATTTATTCAGCAAACTATAAATTAGCGATCTTTATTACGTTATTTATACAAGCATTTAAAATGGCTGCAGAACCATTTTTCTTCAATAAATCCAAAGACAAAAATGCACCAGCTCTGTATGCAAATGTGATGAAATGGTTTGTAGTCACACTTTCTTTAGCTTTTCTTTTTTCTGCTTTATATCTTGACGTCTGGAAATATATGATCGGGGCTTCCTATCGTTCCGGTTTGGGCATCGTACCGATACTTTTATGTGCTAACATATGCTTGGGAATATATTATAATCTTTCGGTATGGTATAAACTTACTGATCGGATGCGCATGGGATTATATGTTACGGTGTTTGGTTCCATTGTTACACTTGTTGGCAATTATCTTTTTATTCCTATTGGGGTATATATGCAGCAGCATGGACTACACTGATCTGTTATGCTAGTATGATGGTCGTGACTTATTTTCTTGGTCAAAAATATTATTATATACCCTACCCCGTGAAAAAAATAGGCACATATCTATTGGCAATGTTACTATGTTTCTTTATGAAAATGAGTATTGATGCGTATTCCGATTCGTGGACTCAAGGTATGCAACTTTTATTACGTATTCCTGTTGCTATTATTTTGATGATATTTTATGTTTTTTTTATTGTAAAAATGGAGCGGAAGGAATTAAAAAATATACCATTAATAGGCAAGTATATTTAATCGGATAATTATTAGCCAAGCTCATTATTCGCGGGAATTTATAATTTGTTAGCCTCAATAGAAAATCGAGACTAACATGTATCATTAAATGATATGAGCAGGTTTTGTTTAGAACGACCAATTGCAGGATTTTGCTGCAAAGAAAAATACTGCTAACCAAACTAAACCTTTAAAAAGAAAAAAGAGAAAAGCGCCTACTCCTAAGCGTTTTACCCATTTTGTTTTATCATTTTTTTGCTCCATTCGTAAATATAAACAATAATGTTGTGGTTTAGTTTACATTTACAATAGGGGAAAATACGTTTCCAAAATTGTAGAAAGTTTGATTTGCCTTCTCTGTCGCAAGTGTATAGCTCTCAGGATCTTCAGCATGTTTATTTAAGACAGTAGTGAATCCTGCCCACATTTCACGACTGTTTTCACCATACCCTTCAAAAAACGAAGTGCCTTTAGTGATTCCATATTTATTCAGCATCTGCACAATGTATGGCCCCCCCATAATGGATCCCTCAAGAACATAAAGTGAGCTTAGGGCTTCTAACACATTGTTAACTAGAGGAGCATTAGCTTCTGGAAGATTTTCTACACTTCCGCCCAATGCTTCGATATCTTTTTTTATATAAGAAGAATTACGACGATCTGCTAGATCGGGCAAAATATCCGAAGTTACAAAAGGTGCAATACGATCTTCAACAGCACGGAAATAGGCATAAAAACCTTTTAGAACCTTTGCGTAATCTGCATCTGAACGAATACTTTTTAATTGACGTACGATTGTACCTTCTACGTTTTGGTGAGCAGCATGTGTTTGCTCTTTAATATGTTGACTAAGCATTTTTCTAGTATTTAGTTATAATTATTCTATACAAATATTCGTATTTATTTTAAAACCTTTATGCTGTATAATGATTTATCATCTATGAAAAACGATCTGAATTAAATTGTACATAATTTTTTTAGTTTTTTAATTGAAAATTTGTTTTAAACAGCAGATTCTCACCTATTGTTTCTGGCCAAAAGACGAAAGGAGGATTATCTTTAATATTATCAACACCTTTTTCCAGCTTAGAGTCTGTAATAGAAACAATGTCTTGCAGTGTAGATGCTAGCCAAGGCTCCTTCGGATTACCTATATGTAGGTCTGTTTTTGGGGAGGCTAGGGAAATATCGACAGACATTCCATCAAAATAGTCCGACCAACCATTAGCATTACGAATCAGGAATGATGCAAAATAAATGTCGAAAGCATCAATTTTAAGAGAGAAAAATCCTACTGGCTTTCCAAAAGTTTTCTGACCAATAAGTCTCACCGGAAAGTAAGGTTTAAAACTACTAATAAGAAGTTCACTAGCTGATGCGGTACGTCCGGATACAATAAATGATAAGTGTTGTAATGTGTTGAATACTCCTTTCTTGACGAAATAATGTGTATTGGCTTTTTCACTATAGTCTACATCGGCCAAAGTTGCGGAACGGCCTTTATATTGTACAGGATTTCCATTTGGATCTAAATAGGGTTGTTTACCTAAAAGAGTAGCCTTGCCATTTTGGACATTCGGATGAAATTGTTCACTGAACATGATTTTCCCATCCAGTTTTTGAGGTACAATCAAATTGGCCAAATATTCCGCTGTCTCAACATATCCGCCGCCATTGTGACGAAGATCTAAAATCAGATGAGTTACTTGTTTATTCGAAAGCTCTTTAAAAAGTCTATCGAGTTCTGTCTTAACGATAGCTAATTCGGGAAATGAAGCAATGTAAAGGTAGGCTATGTATTTTTTACCTGAAGTCCAATAGGACAGGTGTGTAGCATATTTATATTGGTGCTCCATGCTTGCAAGATGCCCGCTACTTTTTTTGTGTTTCTACGGCGCTCAAGATACGAATATTTGGGTTTATTACTGATTGGAGACCATTCATATGGTTTGCCATTCTGGGCCAATGAGTATTGACTTATTGCGAAAAGCTCACGTTCATAAGCAGTCTGTTCGGGACTAATGCTTCCAAACTTCTTACGAGGAGTAAAATCTGTATAGGAGGGAAGTGATTCCTGCCATCGGTATAATTGTTGAGCATATAAAAAAATTGAATCAAGAATCAGTTCTTTTCGTGTTCCAATGTCAGGACTTAGCCTCTCATTTTGTGTTATAGTTTTATTTCCATGGTCTCTACAGGCACTTAAGAGTAATAATAAACAAATACCAATAGGAGCGGCATGACCCAATAGTTTCATTTGTTTCCTAATAAATTTAGTTGATTTGCCCATATATTTACTTAAATGATTCTTTTACGCCAAATAGACTTTATACTACTGATGTTGAATCCGCTTGAGAATCAATTGATTTAATTTTGCTGTCCCACTGGCTATAAATGAGAAGTTAATCAATCTTTAGTTTTTTTTAACTTTATTTTTCCTTTTAAATTTCTATTTTTGTACCAATTTATTTAATATTGATGCCTCCATATCTGTGGATAGTCAAAGATCCCAAAGGCGACCTCCTTTGGGATTTTTTATTTTAGGGTAATATTGGTCTATCATTCTTTATCGGTTTACTGGATAAGCTAGCCAGAAAAGCAATGATATTTTCCTGCTCTTTACTGCTGAGTCTTAAATTCTGTATATGTGGTGATAATATGCCATTAATCTGCTGACCAGTCTTTTGAGGCATTCCTTGGCTTAGTAAGTTGACTAATTCACTCAAAGTAGCAATACTACCATTGTGCATATATGGTGCAGTATTTGTGACGTTTCTTAATCCAGGCGTACGAAATTTACCTTTGTCACTTTCTAATTTAGAAGACTCAAATCGTCCGTTGTCCAATGCACCTTTGTTCGTTACTGCATAGCCGAGATTATGAAAATCTAAGTCCGTAAAATACGGACCGTTGTGACAATTGATACACTTTCCTTTCGTGCGGAACAAATGTAATCCCTCGAGCTGTTGGTCATTTAGCGCCTGATAATCACCTTGGACAAACCTATCAAATGCAGTTTCTCCACTGCTAATGGATTTGGAATAAGCAGCTATTGCATCTAGCAAACCCTCTATTGTCATATTCTTATTATTATAAGCCGATTCATACAGATCTACATAACCAGGTATGGACATTAGTTTGGAAGATAAAGAACTCGTATTTCCGCCCATTTCAATTGGCGAATTGATAGCTTCTGCAATTTGTTCACGGTAGGTTTTCGCACGCCCATCGTGAAAGAGTTTCCCTTCCAGATACCAGACATTTTCCATGGATGGTGTGTTACGGTGATGTAAAGCTATACCATCAGCTGTTGTTTTCTGATCGATCCAGTATGTGTCCGGATTATGGCACGAAGCACAGGTCTTTAGACCATTACCTGTACGGGGATCAAAAAACAGGGCTTTGCCTAGCGCAATAAGCTCAACCTTATCTTTTGAAGGATTATCGGGCAATGCTGCTAGTTCTCGTACCTCAATGTTTTTATACCATTCTACGATCGGCCACAGCGCGATATTTTTGCTGTATTTTTCTCGTAGCGTTTCTTCTGGGTTAGGCACTATTGTCGGTTCTACCGTTGATGACTTCCCCTTACTGCAGCTGCATAAAGACACGGTTAGCAAAGCTGCCAGAATTACCTGTTTTGTCCAGTAAATTTTTAATAGCACGATTCGAAGTCTTTTGACAAATAAGTTTAATTTACAGCAATGGAATAATTACTTTCAGTCAAGATCTTACCGGATTTGTCCATTATCTTGAGGACGGTAATTTTATTTCCAAGCACTGTTGTTGGTATTGGGAGGCTCACGGTCAGCTTTGTAACATCAACTACTGCATTAGTTATTTTATAAGAATTGTTAAGGTTATCAACAGCTACAAAATGATCAAAATCGCTTTTGAAATAAAGTTCATAAAGTATTTTGCTGACTAACGGTATAACCAGGTTTTGTCCTTTTGTGGCATTATAAGCAACATTAGATTTTATTAAGGCACCAAGTCCAGGTAGTGCTACTTCGAAAGGATCACTAATTATGGAGAAGCGGCCTGAAACCAATTTCACCTGGTAACTACTTCCTGCTGTGAGGTTGTCTGGGGCTGTAAATTTAGCTACAAAAGAGGTTAGAGCGGTGTTTAAAGATAGTAACGTTTGTTTTCCATCTTTGTCTATTAAATAACCTTTTGTTTGTGTTTCATTGGGTATGATATTTTCTCCAACGAAGGTAAAGATCCCTTTTTCTGGTTCCTTTAGATAATAGGTGTTTACAGGGTCATTCAATTTGGCCTGTACCTGCGGTTGGTTGACCTGAAAGGATAATGTATAGTTTTTGCTGGAACCATCCTGCGCTCTAACGGTATAGGTAATGGGTTTTTCTGATTGTAATTCTATTGACGTGCCTGAAGCAGGTGTAATAGTGGCTAGTTCTGAGACTTTTATGGTCGGTGTAATGCTTTTTGGTTGGTCCACCAGCGGTGGCCAGTATAGGATTATACGGTCTTCCACAATACTTGCTGAAAAGGTATTGCCTGAAGCATCTCTTATGCTAAATGACTCGATCTCGTTATATGGTAAATCGGGGGTTTCTTTCTTGCAAGACCAACATGTCATAGTCAGTATGAAGATAGTTAATAATTGGAATGAACGTATTTGTTTTTTCGATAATGAAAGTAGCATGATTTTTTTGATTAAAAAGATCCGCAACCCATCCACAGGTTACGGCATCTTCTATAGATAATTATTGTTGTTTAAAGCGCTTTATACTCGATATTAGCATCAGCTTTTACCTGTAGTTGACCTGCAACAACTCGTTGCCCTACGTTACTGAAGTTATTGAGTTTTACGGCATATAAGGCACCTGAAGCGTTACCAACCAATACAGTCAGTGGTTGAATGGCTACATTCTCATGGGAACCTAGATCGTACTCATACCATGTGCCACTACCTAATGATGTTACTAGTGTAGCAGTACTCCAGTCCGATGCAGAAACAGCGGAGATGTCCGTCGTTACTGTTCTAATTTCGAAACCTGCATTTGCTTTGATCGAGCCATTAACATGACTGAAGAATGCTACTTGTCCACTGTTGATTAGACTTTGAGAACCTGTTGTAAAATCTACATAAACAGCAGGCCAGTTGGCAGCGTTTGATGGGCTCCACCATTGACCAACTACTGTTAAGCTGGTGTTTGCTTTTGCTTGAGTAAGCGCTAAAGGAGCTGTTACCTGTTCCGTTTTTGGGGCCGCTGCCCATACTGCTGCCGATAGCACTGTCACGGCCATTGCCGATTGTAAGATTGTTTTAATGTTTAATTTCATGTTGACCTCCTGTTTTTTATTTATTTAATGTTGATGCCACCTTGGCATACTGTGGATGCGTGTTATTTTTATAAAAACCGTATGTTCGAAAATTATATTTTAATAATCTTAGGTATTTTTATAAAGCTTTATATTCAATGTTTAAATCAGTTTTCATTTGAATTTGGCCAGTAACTATTTTTTGTTGTATATTAATGAAGCTATTCAGGGTTAATGCATACAACGCTCCAGAACTGTTGCCAACCAGTACAGTAATGGGTTGAATTGGTAGGATGCTAATTGTTGATAAATCAAATTCATACCACTCGTTATTTCCTAGTGATGTTACTACATTAGCAACAGACCAATCAGATGCCGAAACAGCCGACATGTCTGCCATTACTGTTCTAATTTCGAAACCTGCATTGGCACGAATAGTTGCATTGACAAAACGGGATAATGTGATTTGTCCACCATTACTTAAGCTTTGGTTACCTGTAGTAAGATCTAAATAAATAACCGGCCAGTTTGCAACATCTGAAGGAGTCCACCATTGACCTATTACGGTGAAGTTGGTATTTGCTTTTGTTTGAGTAAGCGCCAAAGGAGCTGTTACCTGTTCTGTTTTTGGAGTTGCTGCCCACACTGTTGCCGAAAGCACTGTTACAGCCATTGCCGATTGTAAGATTGTTTTAATGTTTAATTTCATGTTGACCTCCTTTGTTTTATTTATTTAATGTTGATGCTACCTTGGCATATTGTGGATGCATGTTTATGATTCCGTTATCGTACTGGTGTACAGCTGGGTTTTTATTACGTCAGGCCAGTCTTTGAACTGGAATTTGATCTGGACATTTTCGAAACTCCCTGTTGGAAGGTTTTCCGGTAGCGAAACCTGCATTTCGGTACGGGTATGGGATTTGATCGTAAGCGGGTAATCTATGCCGTTAAGTGTCATAATGACTGCTGTCGGATCGAGTAACACTTTGTCTGAGCTAGCATTGATAGTCCAATCCGCTTTTTTAGCCAATTTTAAACCCAATAAAGTTAAAGCTACATTCGGTTGTCGATAGGTAATCTTGATCGGATTGGCCAATATAATGGTATGATTAAGGTTGGTCACTTCGACATCGTATGTACCCGCTATGATATCCGAAGGAATACGATACTCCCGTTCTGTCCCTGTATAAGTTAATTGATACCCGTTAGCCGAAACTTTTAAACTATTCGGAGTTGGCATCTGAACACGTTGCTTGGTCTCTTGGTTGATGAGTACTATACTGACTAGAGAAGAGTTTGTATGCATAAAAGTCCCATTTATCGCTGGAAGTGTGGTTCCTGGCCCTTGTGTAAGTGCAATGGAAGATGTTGATGCAAAAGTCGCTTCAAAAGAAGGTGTACTTTGTAATTCGATCTTTAGCTTGTAGGTACGGGTTGTTCCTGTTGCAGATTTTACGGTGTATGTCTTATCTTTTTCATCAGTTTTAACAGGCAAGATCTCCTCCGTGATTTTGGCTCCAGATGATACCTGAATTGTAGGATCAATTACTAATAATCCATAATAATAGGGTAAGTAAACCGTGATGGTATTCTCGTTATTGTCTATGGCACCATAGATAACATCATCATTCGGGAGGTTGGTCACCTTATATTCTAGTATTTTGTCACTAGGAAGTAAAGGAAGATCCTCAGTTTTAGTACAGTTACTAAACAGTAACCCAAGGAATAGTATGCTTATAAAAGTGTATATTCTTTTCATTTTATCTAAATATTGAACTATCGTATTTATGGACATTATTATTTAATTCTTGATCTCAAATTTGGTACTCCCAGATTTCGCTAATACATACTGGAAAGTAAAGAATGGTGTAGGTGAAGTTCTAAACCAATCTTTTGGGTCTAATAAGTCTTTGTAAATGCTCTGTATTTTGATTTTTGCATAATTGCCATTGGCTGTGCGCACGATCAAGGTATGTTCTTCAATTGGATAACAAACGTGCTTTTTGTTTTCGGCTCCACCACCCTTGATGTCGCCACCAAAATCATATAGATACCATCCCAGGCCTTCGCCAAAAATTCCTGAGTCATCCGTTCCATACGCTTTTTCTCCCTTGCGGAATTCAGCATCGGAAGGAATATCTACAACATCTTCAAATTTTTTCTTGACTAGATAAATTCCACCTTTACCAGGTCCACCTACCCCATATCCATTTGAACTATTATTGCAATTGATAAAACTCCTGTATATGTCTGCGAAAGAAATATCCCAACGTGCTGTCAGCCTATAATCTGGCGTAATAGCCTTATTCTGTTCTAAACTATAATATATAGGTGATTGCTTAGTTGTGGGTAAGGTCCCGGTTGGTAAGTCCTCTCCAAAGTTCTTTACTGAAATTAAGCGATTGAACATTCCTTCTGAAATATCTGGATTCGGTTCAGGTTCTATTTTAGGATCGCTTTTACTGCAGGCGCCTAGCAATGTTAAAAAAACAAAGATTGCAACGAATTTTAAAAGGGTATTAGTTTTTGTTATTTTCATTTTTAGTGCTATATATTGTAATACTATAATTTCAATTATTCCCGTGGTTATATGATCAGGTTATTTGATTGTTATCTTTATTTATATTAATTCTAAATAATAGTAAAGGTAATGAGTTTAGCTTATCCATTGTATATTAAAAATGATATTTAATCTATGCTTTTTGCTTTTTAGAGTTTAGCTTTTAAGCTTATTTGTTAGTTGTAATAATCAACAAATATTTCTTGTTAAATAGCTGTTAATTAGAAGTTTAATATTTTTTAAGGATAATCACTAGCCTGTGGATTATTAAGAGATTTGGAATCATTTACTCATTAATACACTATGGTATAATTGCGTTTTTATTTTTATGATATGATCAGCATCTATGAAAATTACTTTACCATAAATATTATTTGATAAAATTTATGGCAGAATATACTATTAACGGATAATTAATTTTCATTTTTTAGAGCGTGTTTGTGTTTAACGCCTTACTACCATCCTCTTGTACATAGTATTTGAATGTATAATAGGGTGCGGGCCAGTTCATATTTGTAACGGCAGATGGATTACCTTTGTAGGCATTGATAAGTTGTAATTTGGCATATTTCCCATCAGGAAGTCTAATGACGTATGTCCTGTTAGGGAGCGCCTGCATAATGTGATTGTTCAGGCTATATCGAAACCATCCATCTGAACCTTCTGAAGATGCCCATCCGATTTTGTTAACTTCACTTTTATTAAATTCGTCATCCGAAGGTGCGACGGTGATACTTTGATAGGGCTGTTTAATTAAGATGACTGCGCTATTATTTGCCTCTCCTTGATATCCTGGGTTATATTGGTATTGCGCATTGTTGACAAAAACTTCAGAATTATAGGGGCCAGTAAAAGCTAAGTCCCAATCTTTCGTTTTCAGCCATTGAGTCGAATCTGCTTTTGTCTTAATCCAAATTTGTTTCTGATCCTTAAATCGAAATAGAAAAGTATAAAAGTTACGTTTTTCTTTACCTTCTGTTCCATCTCCCATAGAAGCATCGGTATCACCTGGAAGATCTTTAATGACGATACTCTTGCCATCTTCAAGTACAATATTGTACTCTTTATCCTTGCCACATGAGGCAATAAGAAATACGATAACTGTAGAGAAAATACAACGACCTATTTTATGAAAAGAAATCCATATGCTGCATTCAGCTATTATTAGTTTTATTGTATTCATTTTGTAGCAATTTTTAAAATTATAAAACATCTTGAAAGGAGGGCTAGCTAGCATTTAAAACTTAATTGCTGTTCTCCTATTTCTACATGCTATGTGGCTTTGGAAAATTTATTCTTTGATCCAACGATAACTCAGTCCACCCATGATGACACGACCCGGTTGTCCAAGTAAATAGCGGCTGGTAAAATTAAATAGGTTATCTCCAATGAGACGAAAAGTGAGCTTTCCTTTCATCAGACTTTTTTCAACGGTCATATTTAAAAGCGTATGGTATGGAATGAAAATATCATTCTTGTCTATGAATTGATTTCCATTGTATTCCTGGAATGGTGTATTTCCCCTAAAATTAATTCTTGCATTGATATTCATATCCCAAGGTTTATATGCGTACTGCGTTTTAAAATTGATCATGTGTCTTGATCTATCTTCAATACCCCAATAGTCTGATTTTTTACTTTGTCGATATTCTCCTGTTTCAGGATTATTGATTTGATTATATGGAAAGTTTCCGCTTGCTATACTGTCTAAGACACTTAAATCTTTTGCTATTAAATATTGATAGCCTACAGAGAACTGTAAAACTTTGTTTGCTTGATAAGTAATTGAAGTTTCGAAACCTTTGTTCATCGCCTTCGGTAGATTGCGGTAACTGTAGATCTGAGCAACATTCGTCCCATTCCCGACACTGACCGTATTGATCTGATTATTGATGCGATGATAAAATACGGAAATATCAGCTTGAATTTTTTGACTAGCATTCCATGTTAAACCAATATTATTAGACAGGCTAGTTTCCGCTTTTAGATTTCCTGCGACTAAATTCAACATATAACTGTTTTTATAGCTCAATTCACCAGCCGCATCCATTGCTGAAATAACATCTGCCACGCGTTCAGTACCAACTACCATATAGTTTGCCGCTGGATTGTAGAATACCTGATACCGCATTTTGTAATCAGGAGCTTTAAATCCTGCCCCAAAACCTGCTTTGGCAACAAGAGTTGAATTAATATGGTATTGTAAACCAAGACTTGGGCTGAGACGACCATTATATACATTTGTTTGGTCATAGCGTAGTCCCAATGTGGTCAGTAGCTGATCAACAGGTTTCCATTCGGTCTGTAGATATACAAAGCCGGTATTTAACGATCTTTTAGCATCCAGTTTTTGATCATCCATTACCTCTAGACTTCCACCGATACCAGCTGTAAATTTTAGTTTTGTAATAGGACTATAAGCAAACTGTTGTTCTATTCGATGTACATCTTGACCAAATTCTTCAGCGCCGGCCAATACTCCTTGTTGCAACCACTGAGCAGCAATTTCTGAGTGAAAACGAGAATAATAATAGCGAGACATACTCCGAATCCCTGATTCAAAGTTATGATCATAACTCGCTGCTATGTTAATGTCCTGATCTTTCTGGGTATCTTTCAATATGGTCTGTTCAGACCAGGCATTGATCATCTTTGATACTCGGCCTGCATACCTCGCCGTAATACCGATTGTTCCATTTTTGCTGATACGATAACGTGTGCGTCCTTGAAAACTGTAATTGGTATATGGGGGATAAGTGGTACTATTTGACTCCAGATAGTTTTTGTCAGTATTAAATCCATCAGTGCGGTAGTAGTTTCCGGATAAAACAATACTTCCACGTTGATTGTCAAAAGGTGTTTCAGCTTCTAAAGTTGCATCTACCGTGTTTAATGTGCCATATAGAAATGAAGTGTGTAGCTGTGGCGTCACTGCACCATGTCGCGTAATGATATTAATAGCACCTCCTAAAGCATCACTGCCATAAAGACACGATGAAGCTCCTTTTATAATTTCTATACGTTCTATATTTGTAACTGAAATTCTTGATAAATCAAAATTCCCACTGTTTCTCCCCAACATGGGTTGTCCATCTACTAATACCATCACATAGTTGCTACTAAAACCTTGGATCTGTACCCCGACAGCTCTTGATCCTCCGGCAATGTCATTGACTATGGCAATACCTGTTTGTTCTTTCAATACTTCATCCAGTCGGCGACTCCCCATCAATTCGATTTCACGTTTGGTAATAATCTTAACAGGCATAGCTGCATTTTCGGCTTTAACAAGATTGTCTACCGCTTCCAGTTTACGGTTTACTTGTACCTCATCAATATGGCGGTTATCGGTCTCTAGTATAATATTCAGCTGCTGTTTTTTATCTTCTAGATCAATGGTTCGTTGGAATTTCTTATAACCAAGAGCTTGAACTTCCAAATCATAATTACCTGCATAAAGCTGATTAAAATGGAAATGACCGGAAGTATCTGTCTTTATAGCCTTTTTATCAGGATATAAATAAACCGTTACGTTTGGTATCGCTTTGTTAGATTCGTTTTTTACAGTGCCACTAATCTGTAATTTATCTTGGGCATGAGTTACTATTAAGTTGCATGCACATAATATCAGGAGAGAACTAGTTCGTATTAAGGAGCTTTTTGTAAACACTAGGTTATTTTTAATCAATCTAAATAATATTACAAAAAAGGCAATTGAATTGAACTTTTCTATATGAAAACTGACATTAATTCTATTTAATTCGATTTGAATATATCCTTTTACAACTTTTAAATTGATGTATTTGATTGATTTATAGTGGTTTTTGACTTTATTTAATCTAAGGTATACGCAAAAGGTAAATTTAAATTAATTTGTATTTAGACTGATTATTGATTTGTTTTGTGTTGAAAAGCGTTAGATAAGTTTTCCTGTCATGATGCGTTTAACTTGAATTAAAGAAAAAAGAATGAGTAGATTTTGCTTTATTATAATAATCCATTGTTGTATGTATATTGCTTTTGGTGGTCATGCACAGCAACGGATTATTACATTGAACAGTTCCATTACTGAGACGATATTTGGATTAGGTGTGGGGAATCGTGTTGTTGCTACCGACGTGACCAGTGTCTCACCTATGGCTGCCGCAGCTTTGCCCCGTGTAAGTAAAAATCGTTCAGTTTCAGCAGAGGGATTACTTTCGTTTGAACCGAATATCATATTAGCAAATGAAGGTGAAGTTCCTGCAGCAATCATTCGACAAGTACGCGCAGCTGGTGTAAAATATATAGCCTTAAAACCCAACTATACAATTCCAGGCGCTTTAAATTATATACAGCAAGTGGCGGATGCCATTAGTCAACCTGAGCTCGGAAAAGGAGTGGTATCCCAAACAAAGTTAAGTTTGAACCGTATTACTGAATTGGTTAAAAGTGAAAATAAAGGTAAAGTTCCTCCAAAAGTTCTTTTTATTTATGCACGTGGTACGGGCACTATGAGTGTCGCCGGTAAGGGGAGTAGTTTAGATGCAATCATCAATTTAGCTGGAGGAAAGAATGCTATTCAAGAGTTTTCTGATTTTAAACCTTATACGACAGAAGCGCTGGTACAGGCCAATCCAGATATAATATTGCTATTCGATTTTGGGGCTAGTAGTTTGGGGGGTGAGGATGCAATTTTAAAATTACCCGGTATGAGAATTACCAATGCAGGAAAAAATAAACGTATTCTCGCGATGAATGCTTCTTTATTAGTCAATTTTAGTAATCGGCTACCTGACGCAATTCTGGAATTGCACAGAGGTTTTGTAAGAATAATGGATTCAAAGTAATCGATGTGTATAAAAGACAGAAGCTAATTTTACTGGCACTTGTATCAATTTTAATTGTCGTGTGTATAATTTCCTTGGGATTAGGGGCTTATTTTATTCCTCCCAGAGATATTTTTTCCTTGTTGATGCAAAAAACGCATTTAGCATCAGCAACACCCATCAACAGCATGCATGAGGATGTCATTTTTGAAATTCGGTTACCACGATTATTACTAGGCGTACTGGTAGGGGCAGCATTGGGTATCTCTGGAGCAGCTATCCAGGGAATATTTCGTAATCCATTAGCAGAACCGGGACTCATCGGTATATCTTCTGGCGCATCGTTATTTGCAGTTATGATTATCGCTTTTGAAACATTGGTTTTCACCTCACTTTCAGCTTGGATCGGTTATTATGTATTAGCTTTTGGAGCATTTGCGGGTGCAGGTTTAACAGCATTTTTGGTTTATCGTATAGCTAGTAAAAATGGTAAGCCATCCGTAACAACGATGTTATTGGCTGGAATTGCGATTAATGCTTTTGCTGGTGCACTGACGGGCTTGATGACCTATGTCTCGACCGAGCAGCAATTACGGACCATTACATTTTGGTTGCTTGGTAGTCTGGGTGGAGCTACATGGGAAAATCTATTGGCAGTTGCTCCATTTATAATTATTCCCTTAATCTGTTTACCTTTTTTGGAAAATCATTAAATGCATTCGCTCTCGGTGAAATGCAGGCCGATTTATTAGGTGTACAAACCGACCGTATCAAAAGATGGGTTGTAGTCCTTTCAACTTTAGCTGTAGGAGCTTCTGTAGCAGTTTCAGGTATTATCGGTTTTGTGGGATTGATTGTTCCTCATATTATTCGTCTTATAGGTGGGGCAGATCATCGATTTGTTTTACCTGGATCGTTGCTGTTTGGCGCTTTGGTGCTGACGCTAGCAGATGTTATAGCTCGGGTTTCGGTTGCTCCAATAGAGCTTCCAATTGGCGTGATCACCGCCCTATTGGGAACTCCTTTGTTTTTATATATTTTGATAAAGGAAAAATAATTAGTTCAAATATAGGGTCTGTTATGTTACGTGTAGAGAAACTTAATTACGAAATCAAGGGAAGAAAACTCCTGAAAGATGTTACTTTTCAAGTACGGAAGGGAGAGGTATTGGCTGTGTTAGGTGCCAATGGCGCAGGAAAATCTACTTTGATGGGATTACTCTGCGGAGAAAAGAAACCCTGCTCAGGTAGCATTCACTTAAATGGAAAGCTACTGTCGGATTATACTCCATATATTTTGTCACAATGTAGAGCTTTATTGAGTCAGCAACAGCAAATGACTTTAAGTTTTAAAGTCGATGAAATTGTATTAATGGGACGTTATCCGCATTATAAAAATGTACCTCAAGCACATGATCTCGAAGTTGTAGCCGAAACAATGAAACTTTGTGGTGTAGCATCATTTGCAGACCGTGATTTTCTAAGTTTATCAGGTGGTGAACAGCAACGTGTCCATTTAGCTCGGGTCTTAGCACAGATATGGGATAATCCAGATGCACTCTTGCTCTTAGATGAGCCTATTTCAGCATTGGATTTACATTATCAGCAGAAAGTTTTAGGTATTGCCAAAGCATTGGCGCGCAAAGGACTCATGGTTATTTTGATCGTACATGATGTTAATTTTGCAGCTACATATGCCAATCGCATTATGATGCTCAAAAATGGCAGAAAGCTATTTGATGGTACGCCTGTGGAGGTTTTGAATAAGAAAGAAATCTATACTATTTTTTCAGTCGAATCAAATGTGACGATGAATCCAAGAACATTGAAACCTTATGTTCAACTTGAAGAAATGCATGTTGAATTTGATAGTTATTTAGAAAGATTATAAATAATTTTAATATTCCAGCTTATTTCATTAATTTTAACTGCGCAAAGCTTATTTTAAACTGTAATCATGTTAGTGAAAAGTAAAATAGTAGAGTTGGAAGATTGGCTTTTTGAGGAAGAAATCCCGGACAGTTATGTGCCAGACAAACCACTGGTTGAAAACAAAACCATTATTGAAATGGGGCCTGTGCATATGGAGAATTTTCAACTTTCAACTTCTGGTCTTTTTATATTACATTCTAAAATGAACTTCGATAGACCTGTACAGATCCTCACTGAAATAGAAGGTGAAACGATTACAAGTCAATTTATATTTTTTAAACCAAAAGATGCAAAAATGCCCTATGGCATGAGTAGACATAATATTCGTTACATTCCTTCTGTGCGAACAACCCATCAAGTAGAACCTGGTATTGAATATATTTATTTTATAGCAGTTATATCTAAAGAATATTACCTCAATTTAATTAAGAGAGATTCTTTGCTCCATCAGCAGTTTGTGCATGAGATCGAAAAAGGGCAATATGCTTCATTTTCTGAAGAAGATCTTGTTGCTACTTACGAAATGCAACATACCATTCTGAATTAATTGAATCAAAGAAAAAAGGAGAAATAAGAAGATTACATACCGAGTCTCGGATTGTTGAATTGCTGATGTACCAATTGAACAGTACAACGAACAAAAAGGAAATACGGATTCTTTATTTCATGAGGAAGATATTCAACGGCTTGAAATGGCACGACACATCCTGGAGCAACGTATCGCAAATCCACCGACCCAAAAAGAACTGGCTGCAGAAGTGTTAACCAGTGAAAGTAAACTGCGTAAAGATTTTAAAGAATATTTCTCAGTTACTATTCACGATTATCTAACACGTGTACGTATGGAAAAAGCTAAAAATTATTTGTTAGCGGATAAAAAGACAGTATATGAAGTAGCATTGTTGACGGGGTATGGACATCAAAATAACTTCAGTAGCGCATTTAAAAAATATTACGGTATTTCTCCCGGAGAATTAAAAATGTAAGCACTTTTCAGCTAGACTTTCTTGTACACATGTGATGAGCTGATCTATATCTTATAAAGATTTTATTGAGTCATAATAGAGGGTTTCTAGAGGGTTCGTAGAGGTAAAGCTCTATATATCCTCTATTTTATCTCTATGTAATATCTGTATAATTACTTCACTAGTCTTAGTTAAATAGGAGTATATCTTAATGCGTGTCTAACAATATTAAAATCAGAACCAGAAGAATGATTTTGGTATTCAAGAAGGAGTACTTTTGATAAGAGACTAAATTTTTAGGTGTATACTTGATGAAGAGATGAAGAATAATACTATAAAGCCTCTTGATTTTTTCAAGAGGCTTTATATTTTACTAGAATTTCCTGTTTTGGAAACCTTTTTTAGAAAAGAAAGTTATAAGAAACTTCTTTTTATTGATTTAAAAACTCGGCAACAAAAGCATCAAATGCTTGTGGGTTTTCTGCCTGCACCCAATGTCCTGCATTAGGGATTGTTTTTATTATGGCTTTTGGAAACTGCTTTTCGATAGTTGCTTTGTCTTCGGGCAGGATGTATTGTGACTTTTCACCAGCCAAAAATAAAGTAGGTCCTTTAAATATACCTGATTTGACACCTACTGTGATAAACGAAGTGTATTTACCTTTCAGAACGTCTAGATTGAAACGCCACCCTAGACTTCGGTCTTCTTTGATATACACGTTCTTCAATAAAAACTGGACAACTCCTGGTTCTTTAATATAGTGCTCAAGTGCTATCTGTACATCTTTACGATTTTCGACAGTTTCAATATTAACGGCACTTAGTGCATTGAATATATCTTCATGATGCGGAGGATAGGATTTGGGGGCAATATCAGCTATAATCAATTTAGCTACTTTTCAGGATGATCTATAGCAAATTGCATGGCAACTTTACCACCTAATGAATGTCCAATAAGATCAATTTGATCCGCTCCAATAGATGCGATATAGGCAGATAGATCATCAACCATAACTTCGATAGACATCTCTTCACTATGAAAACTGCGCCCATGATTACGAAGATCCAAAAGATGCACTTGTCTTTTTTCTCCAAAATTGCGGCCAAATGTTCCCCAATTATCGGACATGCCAAATAAGCCGTGTATAACTACTAACGGAATACCCGCGTTTTCTGCTCCATATATCTTGCTGTACTGTAGTTCTTCCAATGTATATTCTGTTTTAATGAGTCTTTTGTTATTGATTCAAAATTACAAAAAATAAATTTTATAGGCTTAAATGTAAAACGAATAACTAAAGCGCATGAATAGATCTATCTGCAAAAGATTAAATGTAGCTTTGTAATAATAATTTTGTTAGAACGTACAGAAATTAGATATAGAGCATAAATGATAGCAGCATTTTTTCGTGATTTTGGAATTTTTTCGGAAGAGGAGATTGCACAAGTTCTTCAACTTTTTACGATCAGAAAGTTGAATAAAGGAGAATATTTTGCTCGTGAGCATGAAAAAAGTAATGAAGTGGCATTTATTCGATCTGGGATCTTTCGCTCCTTTTATACAACTCCAAATGGTGACGATATTACTTATTGTTTTCGATTTCCAAATGATCTTATGGCGGCCTATTCTTCTTTTATAACTGGTGGTCCTAGTGTGGAAGCCATACAGGCTATTGTGCCGACAGAATTATATGTGATTCAGAAAAATAAACTTGATCAATTGGTTCTTGAGAAGCCGATATGGACTATGTTTCTTAAGATAATAGCAGAACAGCAATATCTAGAATTGGAAAAACGGGTTTTTCAATTGCAGAAGGAAACTGCCGCCCAACGTTATGCATCGTTGCTCAAAAATCAACCAGAATTTATCTTGCAAATCCCATTACATTATCTCGCTTCCTACCTAGGTATTACGCAACGACATTTGAGTCGTATACGAAAAGAGATTACTTCTTAGTCACTAATGTGATATTGATTTATTAATGTGACCTTAATGAATAAAAAGCAATCATTAAGGTTTAGATGGGTATATTAATAATTTTTAGAAACTTATTATAGCTATTCCTTGTCTTGCATCTTTGAATAAAGATTGCCTCTTATATTAAAGGGCCAGATTTACAGTGATAATATCTGACTCCTTTTGCTTTATTATAAATTCATCTTTAAACCTGCCGATGCATAGGGAGATGTTCTGAAATAATACTCTTTATCTTGAAACATACTTTTCAATGTTCTATCTGTGATCTGAGCTGGTCGCCAAAGATTCATACCAACGGTTAGCGGTATTGATATCTTTTTTCCTATTTTTATTTCTGGACGAAAACCCGCAATCATATATAAATGTGAAAACATTTTATCTTTTCCTTCTTGTTGTAGTAGAGCTGTCTGGCCATTCATTTCTGCGATAAGATTTAACCGGAAATTTTTCGTCAAATCATATCCTACCGCCATTTCTAAGCCCTGCATAAGAGCTATCTTTACTGCATATTTCCCCTCAGTTTTCCAGTTGAGATAAAGGGCAGGAAAGACCATTGGGAAACCAAAAGAATTGTTGATCATAATGCCACCGCCTAAATCCAAATTTGGTTTTAAGTGACGAATGAAAACAGTTCCGACATTGCCAAGTACATTTTTGAATCCTGCTTGTGAAAAATCAGTATTAGACATAAAAATACCTCCACCGATAGTCGCCAGTATAGACCACCGGTCGTTCAAAGGTCTCAAATGAGTTAGATTCATCCCAATATTTAATATTTCATCTACGACTAAGGGCGCTGTAAAGTTTTTATTGTCCAGCTTTGCATAAGCACCATTCGCACTTATAGCCCAGAGTGTGGGACGTTTATTTTCGTTCAATTTCAAAGATAGAGGAATCGTAATGTTAGCCTGGTGAACCATAGCAGCACCTTGACTATCACCTACTTTTCGCTTTTTTCGTTCTCTGATTTTCGGTAGTCCGATTTTCCAATATATTCGGTTTTCATTTCTATTTGTACTTGTGCATCCACAAATTGGCAGGAAATAACCATTATAAATGCGAAAAGCACTGTTTTTTTAATTTCAAAATTTCTGATCATATGAAGTATTTAATTTTTATTAAGACAATTGGTAGGTACTTTACCCTTTATTTTTATTTCCAACGGCGATGTGTCCACAACCACCAACTAGGGTCTTTTTGTATGCTTTTTTCCAGCATGGACGCAAATTGCTTAGTTATCAATCCTTCTGAAGTTGCTGCTGCATGATCACATATCGGTTTAATATCAAGTTCCCACTCTAGTTTATTTAAAGGTTGTAAGGAAACATATCCTACAGATGTATTTAGTTGCCTTGCTAGCTTTTCTGCACCAGAAAACATGAAGGTAGTTTGTTGTAAAAACTCAACAGCAATTCCATTGTCATGTCCAGGAAATTGATCTGCAATAAATAATGTAATGGAAGGAGTTTGTTTTTCCCGTAAAAGTATCCTTAATGCATGTTGAGCAGGCAACAGGCGCATACCATGTTTGGTCCTTTTTTTATAACTTAAATAATTTAAAAATCTGTTTTTTAAAGGTTTATATAGAGCTTGTGTAGGTATGTTTGTAAATTGTGGTATTTTCGTTATCAGCTCCCAATTTCCGTAATGACCTAATAACAGTATAGCTTGACTTCGTTGTTTTTGGAGCCTATTGATCGTTTCAAGGGCTGATTCTGATAAATGTATTTTTACCTGACGAGGATGAAAATTTTCCCATATAATACGGGCAAGATTTTGGTAGAAATTATGACGATGTATGTTAATTTCCTGATAGGACAAGTGAGGGAAGGCGCGAGCGAGATTTTGTACGCATACGCTTAGCCGATATTTACAAACTTGTCCAATGAAATAACCTAACATATTGATTGTTTTTTAATGTTCCGAGAAATTTTAATACTATGCCGTAATTTGTAGAAAAACTAAATCCTATTATTTCAGTACTTCAACAAGTATCCCTTTTTATATCTGACAACCGGATGCTCCCTTACCCTTATTAATTTTTGAAAAAGAAGAGGTCTGAGATTAATTTAATACTAACCAGAAAATTAATCTTTATAGTCAGAACTGTTCTTATGTCACAATTACCTTTTAGACATATGTCCTGTAGAGGTTAAGTTTTCAGCGATATTTTTGTATAAAAAAAATATGCAAAAGAATATCTTAATTATTGGAGGTAAAGGATTGGTAGGGAAGACTATTTATCGGATACTTAAATCCAGAAATCCTGATGCTGACCTCTTCGTGGGAAGTCGGAAAGCTACTGTGGAAAATAATGAACTAACGATTGATGTCAACCAACCGGATACTTTTCAGTCTATTTTAGATAAAAAAATAGATATTATTGTGTTGAGTGTAAATGATAACGAAGACAATGTTTTACATTTTGCGGTTAAACACCATTTGGATTATATTGATATTACAAAACCAACTCCAGCATTGATGAAAGCCTACCACTCGCTCGTAGGTCATGATATCAATAGCCGGATTGTATTTGCATCGGGTTGGATGGGAGGAATAATTGCTGGTTTGATCAAGGCGAATGTAAACAGCATGACTGATATTGAAAAAGTTGATGTAGCCGTTTACTATTCTGTTAAAGATCTTGCAGGAGAAGTTCAGCTCATTTTATGGCAGAAAATGTTGCCAAACCTTTTGTCCGATACCAGAACAATGAGCCCGTACAGATTAAACATTTTTTGGATACCGATTATTTTAATTTTGGGTTTGGAATCGGCCGTCGGCAAATTTATAATTTCGACGTACCGGATTTGTATATCCTTAATAAAGTTGAAAAAATCTCAGACGTCTCTGTCAAGATGACCTATAATTCTAAATTTATAACCTGGTTATTAGGGACGATGCAACAATTTGGAATTTTTAATAGCCTGTCTCTTAATACTAGGAAGAAAGTTTTCGGATCGAGTGGAAATGGAGATTTAGCAGTCTTCGAAATTACTGTAGCAAATACTGATGGAAAATTTAAGAAAATTAGTGTGCTCAGTGAGAAAGGGCAGGCTGAATTGACTGCCTTATCAACAGTTATACATATTGAATCTCTTTGCAAAAATGTTTTTAATAATCGTGTCTATTTTGCGCATGAATTGCATAAAAAACAGGACTTGCAGCAACAATTAGTGGAATATAAAACCATTAATGTAAAAATATATTAATGGATGTGGCTAAAATGTAATGTTTACAAATTTAATGACGCTAATGAAAAATATAGTAATTATCAATGGACATCCTAATAAAGATGCACTAAACTTTGCTCTTGTAAAAGCCTATATTGAAGGAGCCGAACAATCAGGAGCCGAAATAAAGGAGATTACAATAGCAGATATGGAATTTAATCCTAATCTCCAATATGGTTATCACAAACGTATGGACCTAGAACCAGATTTAATCAAAGCTTGGGAAATTATTTTGTGGGCAGATCATCTTGTATGGGTACATCCGGTATGGTGGGGCGGATTGCCTGCCTTAATGAAGGGATTTATAGACCGTTTGTTTTTACCGGGTATGGCTTTTAAGTATCGATCTGATTCGATATTTTGGGATCGACTGTTGAAAGGTAAAACTGGGCATATCATTACGACATTGGATCAGCCGGGCTGGTATTACCGTCTTATCTATGGAAGACCAAGTATCAATCAGTTGAAAAAATCAACACTGCAGTTTTGTGGTGTTACTCCAATAAAGGTAAGCTACATCGGTATTGTAAAAACAGCTGATGAAAATTTGCGAAAAAAGTGGATAGAAAAGGTTAAGAGGTGGGGAAAAGATAATCTGTAGAATTAATAATTTTTAAAAAGGGCTATATAAGTTTTAAAAATAACAAAGAAGCAGGTCTCATAAAACTTGCTCCTTTGTTATACTTGTATATATTAATTATTGATTCCAGCCACCACCTAGAGATCGGTATAAATCGACAACAGCAGCAAGTTCTGCCTTCTTAACTTGTGCAAGTTCCAATTCACTTTGTAGCATATTGCTTTGAGCTGTGATGACTTCCAAGTAAGTTGCCATCCCGGTTTCGAAAAGCACATCGGCATGTTGAATAGCTTTCTTCAATCGATTGGTTCTTTCTAAAGTGATGCGTTGCTTTTCTTTTAATTTCTGTATTGAAATTAAAGCATCAGATACTTCACCAACTGCTGTGATCACTGTTTGTCTAAATCGGATAACATTTTTTTCTTGATCAATTTGTGCGATTTCATATTGTGTTTTTAGTTCACGACGTTGAAATATAGGCTGGGTAAGGCTTCCTGCGACAGCACCAAATAGGGAAGCTGGTATGTTGAACCAATTGCTGCTTTTGAAAGCATTGATTCCAGCTTCGGCACTGATAACTAAGGAAGGATACATCCTAGCTTTAGCATATTGTTGATAGGCTTTGGAACTGGTAACAGCAAGTTCTGCTTGCTTAACATCAGGTCTACGGCTCAATAAATCGGCAGGTACACCCGCAGACCAATTGTCAGGAAGTTGAATATTTGCCAGTTTTTCTTTGATTTTAATCTCCTGCGGTAGTCGACCACTCAACGTTTGAATGGCATTCTCCTGTAAATGGATCTGCTGTTCAAAATCTGGAATAAGACTGGCCGCAGCAAGACGTTGCGCATCCACTTGCTCTACAGCCAACATACTGATGTCACCAACTTCGTATTGTTGTTGGACAATGCGTAAGGTACTGTCGCTAAGACGTAGATTTTGCTGTGCAATCTCATGTAGCTGATAAAGCATAAGCAACTGGTAATATCCCTGTGCTACTTGAGAAATCAGTTGTGTCTGTACAGCTTTTTTTGCTTCTTCGGTCTGTAAATAAGAAGCTAATGCTGCGGTATTTTGACTCTTGATCTTTCCCCATAGATCGGCTTCCCACGATAGTCCTAACGATGCTGTATAATCTTCAACATGATTTTGACCTAGAAATTGTCCTAGACTCAACCCATTCATACTGTTATTGGATGGATTAGTACTGTTTGCCTTTATCTGCAATTGCAAATTTGGCAAATAGTTAGCTTTAGCTTGTTTTAACATCAGCTGCGATGACTCGATGTTTTTGATGGCGAGTTGCATGTCTACATTTTGATGGATGGCACTATCAATCAGAACTTGTAAAATAGGGTCTTGAAAGAAGTCTCGCCATGGAATGGAACCGATGCTCGTTTCTTTTGCTCCTTCTTCTTGATCACGAAACTGTGTAGGAAGGGGAGGAGCAAGATCCTTGTTGCTGATCAGTTTATCGGTTTTACAAGACCATACAACAAGGGGTAATATGAAAGCCATCAGTATGTTTACTTTTATATTCATGTATTTCAATTTTGTCATTGTTTCACTAAACATTAGTATGTGCGGGTACTCTAACCACTTCTGATTGGTCAAATTCTTGTTTTTCCGTAGGCTTTTGACTTACTTTCTCTTGTATATATTGGAAGAAAATAAAAAGTACCGGAATGATGAATAGGCCAAGTACAACTCCACTGAGCATACCGCCTGCAGCGGCAATACTAATAGAGTGATTTCCTTGCGCTGAAGGACCAACTGCCGTCATCATTGGGATCATTCCTACGATAAAAGCGAGAGAGGTCATAATGATAGGCCTCAGACGTAGTTTTGCAGCTTTTAGAGCAGCACTTGCAATCGAAAGTCCTCGTTTACGTCCCTGAATAGCAAATTCAACGATAAGAATGGCGTTTTTGGCTAATAAGCCGATCAGCATAACCAAGGCAACCTGAACATAAATATTATTAGATATATCTGTTAGACTAATCGCAGCAAATACGCCGAAGATTCCTGTTGGAATAGATAGGATAACTGCTAATGGAATGATATAACTTTCATATTGCGCAGCAAGCAGGAAGTAAACAAATATCAAACACAAGATGAAAATAAGAGTAGACTGTCCACCCGAAACAATTTCCTCTTTTGTCATACCTGAGAATTCATAAGTATATCCTGTAGGGAGGTGCTGTTTTGCTACCTCTTCTACCGCACGAATAGCATCTCCTGAACTGTATCCAGGTTTTGGAATCGCATTGATACCAATAGAATTGAATAGGTTATAGCGTGATGCTGTCTCCGGACCATATACACGTGTCATGGTAACCAGCGTATTGATAGGAACCATATCTCCCTGACGATTTTTAACGAAAATCCCGTCCATAGAAGAGGGCTCGGTACGGTCTTGTACGTCAGCCTGAACCATGACGCGGTAATACTTACCGAATCGGTTAAAGTCTGAAGCCTGCGAGCTTCCGAAGTATGCCTGCATGGTCTGCAAAATACTTTTGGTACTTACACCGAGCTGTTCAGCCTTTATGTCATCAACCTGCAGTTCGAACTGCGGATAGTCGGCTTTGAATGTGGTAAAGGCCATCATAATTTCAGGACGTTGCATCAGTTCTCCAATAAACTGTTGTCCTACAGTACTAAATTTACCCAGTTGGCCACCAGTTCGATCTTGTAAAACCATATCAAGTCCATCAACATTACTAAATCCAGGAACAGTTGGGAAAGTAAAGACGAAAAAATTAGCACCTTTAATTTTAGATAATTTCTGGTTAACATCAGCCATAATAGCATTGATATCTTTTATAGCTCCCCGTTCTTTATGTGATTTAAGTAAGATAAAAGCCACACCAGCAGATGGGCTAGTTGACTGTGTCAAAATATTGAAGCCGGCTAAAACATTCAATGTTTTTGTAAAATCGGCATGTTGCAACTGTTGTTCTGCTTCGGCTAATGCGCTTGATGTACGGTCTAAAGATGCTCCTGCTGGCATTGAAAGAGATATTGCAATAAAACCCTGGTCTTCCGAAGGAATAAAACCAGTTGGAGTCTTGCGAATCATGACAACAGTAAGCAGTAATATCACGCCCAAAGCACTAAATGCAATCCATTTGTAACGAATTAAGAAACGCAGACTACCGATATAGTTTTTAGTTAATCGATCAAAACCGACATTAAATCCAGCAAAAAAGCGTTCTTTAAAGTTGAGTTGCTTTTTATCAGATTGGTTATGATGCGTAGGCTTTAAAAAAAGTGCACAGAGTGCCGGGCTCAAAGTCAACGCATTGATAGCTGAAATAACAATAGCAATGGCCAAAGTAAAAGCAAACTGCCGATAAAATACGCCTGTTGATCCCTCCATAAATCCGATTGGAAGGAATACCGCCGACATAACTAATGTAATGGAAATAATGGCTCCTGTGATTTCACTCATGGCCGATGTTGTGGCCAGTTTTGGAGACAGATGTTCATTCTCCATCTTAGCATGTACAGCTTCGACGACGACAATAGCATCATCGACCACAATACCGATGGCGAGGACAAGTGCAAATAGTGTCAGCAAGTTGATCGAAAAGCCGAATAACTGCATGAAGAAGAAGGTTCCGACGATCGCTACAGGAACTGCGATGGCAGGAATCAGTGTTGATCTAAAATCTTGTAAGAATAGGAATACGACTAAAAATACCAGTATAAAAGCTTCTATTAAAGTATGTTTAACTTGGTCTATGGATTGATCCAAAGCATCTTTCGTATTATAAAGCACTAAGTATTTGACCCCTTTTGGAAAACTTAATGATGCTTTTTCCATAAACTCCTGGATCGCAATCTGAATTTCATTGGCATTGGAACCTGCCAATTGCATTACACCGATATTAAGTCCAGGTTTACCATTGATTCGAGTGTGGCTGGCATAGGTATAAGAACCCAATTCAACACGGGCAACATCCTTAAGTCTTAAAACCGAACCATCTGTATTAGAGCGAATAATAATGTTTTCGTAATCGCTTGGCTGGTTAAGTTTTCCTTTGTATTTGATAACAAATTCGAAAGCCTCTTTACTGCTTTCTCCGAATTTTCCGGGAGCTGCTTCAACGTTTTTATCCTGAATGGCCGCCATGACTTCCTCTGGTGTCAGTTTGTAAGTCGCCATCTGATTAGGCTTGAGCCATACACGCATCGAATAATCTTTACTTCCGCCAAAGGGCAAAGCTTGTCCTACTCCGGGGATACGTTTAAGTTCAGGAATAATATTGATCTGCGCATAGTTGGTAATAAAAGTTTGATCATATTTGCTTTCATCTTCCGTATAAAGATCTAATACCATGATCAGACTGTTTTGCTGCTTGGCGGTTGTGATCCCCGCCTGTACAACTTCGCTTGGAAGTTGGCTGGTGGCTTGTGAAACACGATTTTGGACATTGACTGCAGCCTGGTCCGGATCAGTTCCTAATTTGAAATAAACGGTAATCATGAGAGAACCATCATTACTGGCTGTGGAACTCATGTAACTCATATTTTCCACTCCATTGATGGACTCTTCAAGAGAGGGGGCTACAGCACGGAGTACCGTTTCGGCATTTGCTCCGGGATAAAGTGCCGTAACTTGCACCGCTGGTGGAGCAATATCGGGAAACTGTTGCAAAGGAAGTTTTAGGATCCCGATGATCCCCAATATGACGAGCAGAATGGAGATAACTGTAGCAAGTACGGGTCTTTCTATAAATTTTTTAAACATTTTGTTTATCGTATTATGTTTTAGTTGATGCTGTCTTTAGGTAGTGCTTGTGGGGTGATCACTTGACCATCTTGAAGCAAATCAATTCCCTTATATACGATACGGTCTCCTTCTTTAAGGCCGTTACTAACGAGGTAATTGGATCCGCTTTTGCCGATGACTGTGATAGGCTGTTGCACTACTTTGTTTTCTTTGTTAACAGTATAAACGAAATTTTATCCTGCATCTCGAGGGTTGCCATTTGTGGTACCAATAGCGTATTGTCATATTTTTTCTGCAATCGTACACGTCCCGTATTTCCATTTCTTAAAACACCTTCGGGATTCTTGAAAGTAGCACGTAAAGTAATGGCTCCGGTGTTTTTGTCAAATTGACCGTCCACCATATCGATCTTACCAGTTTGATCATATATACTTTGATCAGATAGCACTAAGTTAATCGGAGGAAGATTGTTTAATTTTTGTTGTAAATTGCTTCCTGCTGTGTTGTTTTTGAATGCAATGAAATCATTCTCGCCTAGAGAAAAATATACATGTAGATCCTGTACATCAGACAGAGCCGTTAATGGTTGTGCATCAGATGGGCTAACCAAACTTCCTTGCTTTTTTTGCAATCTTCCGATAAAGCCATCAGATGTGGCACGGATCAACGTATATCCAACATTTATTTTAGCGGATTCAATTGCTGAAATGGCAAGTTGAACATTTGCTTCTGCTGCATTTCGGGCGCTGATTGCTGTTTTGAGTTGGAAATCTGTCAATACCTTATTATTGACTAACCGTGTCTTTTTCTCTACTTCTAAAGACGCATTTTCTAATGCTGCACGGGCAGATAGTAAATTAGCTTTCGCTTGATTAAGTTGCTCTTGATAAGGACGATCATTAATTTTGAAGAGTGCCTGACCTTTCTTAACTTTTGCTCCTTCATCGACAAAAATACGGTCCAAAATACCTTCTACCTGAGGTCTGATTTCAATGTTGGCCGATGCTTCGATGCTAGCAGGATATTCCTGATAGACTGTTTCCTCACCGTTTGATATGGTCATTACCGGTAAGTTAGCAGGGGGAGGAGGTGCTGGTTTGCTTGTTCCTGTGGTACAGCTGTACAGGAAAATTGCAGGTAAAAAATAAAGCGCCTTTACTACATTAAGTTGTTTAACACTGTTAAGTGATAAGACGTAAATTCTCTTAAAATCTAGTAATAGATGTGTTTTCATGTTATATTAAAAAATTGAGGTATGGTATATTTAACGCTGTTAAATCTTTTAACGTTGTATTATTTAAGGTAAAAAAAAACTAATCAGTAAGCGAACGTGTAATTCCGTAAATCGCGTCTTTTAAAACTTGTTGGTTGGTAATATCTCCATTACCTTGATTCACCAGATTGATCGATATTAATCCATGTATAATAGACCAGTATGTAAAGTACTTTCTACAGATCAGTCTTCCGAAGGATTTTTTTCTTTCATAATTTCTCGGATAACGTCACTGATCATCTTCCCGTGTGATTCAGCACATTTATATGTTTTTTCAAAACCACAGCAGGCAGTTCCGACACCAAACATTAATTGATAAAGTTCACGTTCCTCGAATGCAAAATCCCAATAGCTAAACCACATAGTTTCCAATTGTTTTTCCAGATTTGTTTCTGTAGATTTTGCTTCTTTTACTTTTTGGGCAAGGAGCCTGTAACCTTGGTTAGCAAGTTCTGTTAAGATAGCATCTTTGTTTGCAAAATATTCATAAATCATGGGTGCCGTATATTCGATGATATCGGCGATCTTACGCATGCTCAATGCTTGCCATCCCTCTTCTTTTACAATCTGAAGAGAGGCGTCAAGAATATTGCTTCTATTTTCGTCTTTAAGACGTTGTATGCGATCTTTACTAGCCATGCCTTATAAGCATAAATGATTTAACAGTGTTAAGACAAAATTGTGATTTTTACTTTTTATTTGTGACATATCAAAGTCATTAAATAAAAAAGAATAATAAACCATTGTTCATTTAAGATAAACCTGCTTTTGTTATCATTTTTATTGATTTTATGAGAAAGATCATATAAATTAGTGAAAAATATATTTTTTAAAATTCATAGATCTGATAGATAGATGTTTAGAAAATATGCTTAAATAAAACAAAGCCATACCTTTTCAGATTGGCTTTGTTTTAAGAAAATTAGGAATCACTTATTTGTTCCACCATAATTTATTCGTAATCACATCATCGCCCTGTTGTGCAAGCGAAGCCTGATAGTTGACTTTATTGGTGCTTTGCTCTTTAATCGGGTAAACCAGACGACTAGGGATAGCATCTCCGATTTCAGGATTGAAAGTATAGGTAACAGGCTTTCCATCTACAGTACCACTCCATACCACATCTCCCTTTTTAATTAAGAATAAAGGATAACCGGTACGTCTCACTTCAGACCATGATTCAATGCTTTGATTGAATAAAGCTAAATATTTTTGTGATAGTACGCGTTCTTTATTAGCTGCAGGCAGCTTGTCTAAGTAAGCAGTAATGTCGGATGCAGCCACTCCCCATTTTCTAGGGATGCACGTGTGCCATTTACATATTGGGTTTGATCCCAATTGCTATTTTCAGATAACAGGAAAGCTACTTCTGCATATTCTAATAGTACTTCTCCATAGTCTGCAGCATTGATTACCGTGCCTGGTAGAGAAACTTTGTCGGCTGGGAATAAGTTGCCGGCAGCTAAAGGTAAGCCGTAGGGTTGTCCAAAATACGTATTTGTTGCAGTTGTTGGTCTTGCATATTTATCAAGTCTAGGATCTGCAGCTGTAAATGGTCCTCTTTTTCCTTGTAGCGCCTCAACAATGACATTGGAAATTGCAAAATCTCTACGGTTTGATGTTGTAGCACGAAATAAAGGTGCTTCGTTTGGTGAAGTCTTAGAGTATTTAAATACGGCATTGTCACTGTTAGCGGTGAAAATGCCTTTGTTTATCGCGTCAGCAATATGAGTTTGTGCAAGATTGGCATCCTTTGTTTTGATCCGCGTTGCTAAGCGTAAACGTAGCGAATTGGCAAACTTCGCCCACTTTGCATTATCACCTTGATAAATGACATCGGATGCACCAAATGTTTTTTCACCTTTATATTTGATCAAAGTATCAGCTGCTTGCTTCAATTCATTCAGGATATCTTTATAGATTTTTTCTTGACTGGCATATTTAGGCGCCAAGTTATCTGGATCTTGCTGTAGGGCTTCAAAATCGGGATCTGCATTGCCATAGGATTGATATGGAATATTACCAAATACATCGGTCAATGAATGGAAAGCATACGACTT